>JANTHG010000081.1 GCA_024762535.1 Calditrichaceae bacterium | reverse complement strand
AATGGCCGAATCCTTAATGCGCACACCATGATGCACTTCGTATTTTTCTTTTAAACCGCGTAAAATGGAAATAGTGTCTTCCAGAGAAGGCTCATCCACCAAAACCGGCTGGAATCGCCGTTCCAGGGCGGCGTCTTTTTCAATGTATTTTCTGTATTCATCCAAAGTGGTCGCACCAACGGTATGCAGTTCCCCACGAGCCAGGGCCGGTTTAATCATGTTGGAAGCATCCACCGAACCTTCCGCAGCGCCTGCACCCACCAGGGTATGCAGCTCATCAATAAACAGGATTATTTTGCCTTCCGCTTCGATCACTTCTTTAAGAACCGCTTTAAGCCGCTCTTCAAACTCACCGCGGAATTTGGCGCCTGCAATAAGAGCGCCCATATCCAGAGCAACTATTTTCTTATCTTTCAGTGTTTCAGGAATGTCCCCGTTCACAATCCGATGGGCTATACCTTCCACTACCGCGGTTTTACCCACACCCGGTTCACCGATAAGTACAGGATTGTTTTTAGTACGACGGGAAAGTACCTGCAAAACGCGGCGGATTTCATCATCCCTGCCAATAACCGGGTCCAGTTTGCCCTTACGAGCCAAATCAGTTAAATCACGGGCATACCGTTCCAGCGCCTGGTATTTGGCTTCAGGATTCTGGTCTGTTACCCGTTGGTTGCCACGAATATCCTGCAGCGCTTTCAAAATCATCTCGCGGGTTAGGCCGAAACTGTGAAGTATTTCGGAAGCTTTTCCCTGCTTTTCGGCACTAATGGCCATCAGCAGATGCTCGCCACTGACAAATTCATCTTTCAGCGCCTGCGCTTCTTTAAAAGCCTGCTCCAGCAACTGCTGACCACGCATACTTAAATGTACCTGAATATTGCCGGAAACTTTAGGGAAACGGTTAATTTCCTGTTCCACCCGCGCCTTTAGTTGTTCCAAAGGAATGCCGTATTTTTTAACAACAGCCACAACCACCCCGTCCGGGTCGGTTAACAGCGCATGCAAAATATGCTCCGGCTCAATTTGTTGCTGGCCATTTTCCCTGGTCGTTTGTTCCGAAAGGGCTATGGCCTCTTGTGCTTTGATGGTAAATTTATCTAAAGTCATTGTATCCTCCATTTCTTTTTATCATTTTAGGTGGGAACCTTATGCAAAAGAAATGCCAAGAGGTGTATTATGCATATAAGGCAAACAAGTAGCACAATTTGTCGCAGAAGGTGCAGATTTGAAAGCTATTCTGTCTTATTGTCCTTTGATCTATCCGCTTCGTCGGAAATACCCTTTTTAAATAGGCGAATACTGGAGCCCAGGCTGCGCGCCAGTCCGGGTAAACGTTTTCCGCCAAATAAAAGTAGTATAATCAGAACAATAATAATTATTTCCGTAGTACCGAAGGACATATTTCCCCCTTTTGGATGATTTGTTTAGACGGCGAAAAGATAAGAAGTATTTGGATTAAAAACAAAAAGGGCTGAATAGATTCAGCCCTTTAGTCAATAGCCCGGTTCATTGTTATTGAAACAAGGCTTGTTATCTTACTTGATATTAATTTTAATTTCCTGCGGTTTTTCTTCTTCTACCTTAGGCAAATGTACGATGAGCAGCCCGTTATCAAATCGGGCTTCGATTCCATCCACCTTAACCTGTGCCGGAATACGAAAGCTTCGTGAAAAACTGCCGTATTCAATTTCGAAACGGTGATAATCCCGTTTTTTCTTATCCGGTGGCAACTGTTTTTCTCCGCTGATGGAAAGAGTGCCATCCTGAAAAGTAATCTTAACATCCTCTTTGGGAATGCCGGGAAGCTCGGCAGTAATTTTAAATGCATCCGCATTTTCTTCGATGTTAACCGGGGGAACCAGATTCCCTACGGATTCTGCTTCATCCTGATTCGAAAAGACTTCGTCATACACGCGGTCAATTTCATTTTTAAGATTGGCAATATTGATTCCGGGATTAACAAAAAAGCGACCCGGCATACGTCTGAATACCATGATGTCCTCCTTAAGTTGTGTGTTTGTTGCCGTAAGAACAGTCAAGTACCGTGCCAAAAGCATTTTTTGAAATATTTTTTTAGCTTAGATTTAGAAATAACAATCTGTTAGAACTTTTATTATAATAAAAAGACAAAAACTTAAAATCGAAAAAGCGTGGCAGACAAAACAGACACATCGGCAGGAAATACTAAAAACCAGCCATTTTAGACCAAACTAGGGCGATTGTTGATATAACGTCATTGCGAGGAGCGCAGTGACGAAGCAATCCCCAGGGGATCGCCACATCGCTGTCGCGATTCGCGATGACGAAGGGATCGCGCCATTCAGGTTAAACCAAATCCTGGATTTGTTTGCAGGATTTAACCCTTGCTTTTTTAGCGCGAAAGGTTTTGGCGCTGGAGGGAATAATAATATCGGTAAATCCGAGCTTCTCCGCTTCCAAAATCCGTTCCTGAGTGTGATTGACCGGACGCAGTTCCCCATTGAGCCCTACTTCACCCAGATAGAGCGTACGGCGTCTCAGTGTAGTCTCGTCCAAGCTGGAAAGCAGGGCCATACAAATCGCCAAATCGGCTGCCGGTTCGTCGAGGCGCAGGCCGGCTGCTGTTTTCAGAAATACATCATGAAAGCCAAAGGGCTTGCCGCATTTTTTTTCCAGAACCGCCAGCAATAAATTCATCCGCCGGTGCCCGATACCGGTAGCTGTGCGCTGCGGGGTTCCGAACTGGGTTTTGGTAACCAGGGCCTGCACTTCCACCAAAATAGGGCGGTTACCTTCCATCACTGCGGTAATCGCCGTTCCCTGCTGGTCTTGTTCACCGGAATTCAGAAACAATTCCGAGGCATTGGTTACAGGAATGAGACCTTCCCGTTCCATACGAAACAGAGCGATTTCGTTAACGCTGCCAAAACGGTTTTTAATGCAGCGTAAAATTCTAAAATCCCCTTTGGTTTCTCCTTCGAAATAGAGCACCGCATCCACAAGATGTTCCAGAAGTTTAGGCCCGGCAATCGCGCCGTCTTTGGTAACATGACCGACTAAAAAAACCGGCACATTCCGTTGTTTGGCAAAATGTACCAGCGCATTGGTACAATAGCGCAATTGGCTGGAATTCCCCGGGATGCCATCTAAAGAGACGCTGGAAATGGTTTGAATGGAATCAACAATTACCAAACCCGGTTCTTCCTCTTCCAAAGTAGTCAGAATCGTTTCCAGATTGGTTTCGTTTAAAAAGAAAAGGTTATCCGGCTGAATATGTAAACGGGAAGCGCGCTGCTTTACCTGATTAAAAGACTCTTCACCGGAAACATAAACTTTTTTCCCCGCGTGTTTGGATGTGGCCAGCATTTGCAGCATCAACGTGGACTTGCCTATGCCCGGGTCGCCTCCGATCAGCACGAGAGAGCCATTAATATTACCTCCGCCCAGCACACGGTCTAATTCGGATATGCCTGTAGAAACACGTTGCACTTCTTCTGTGGTTTCGGAGCGAAACGGTACCAGTTTTTTATGTTGACCTTTGGCCGTTCCGGCTGAATGGGCGTTTTCCTGCACCAATTCTTCGAAGCTGTCCCAAACGCCGCATTGCGGGCACTTACCATACCAGCTTATCGATTGATATCCACATTCCCGGCAAACAAAACTGTGTTTGTTCTTTTTCATCCTGCTTCCTTTTCTTTACACAAAATTACTAAAAATTGTACTATTATAAAAGTTTATCATTAGGATTTTGATAAATGATAGTTCGTTATTTTCATACGATTGGGGTAAAAGAATGGTTTATACTGTTTTATATTTATTGTTGGGAAATACGGTCTATAGAAATCATTTGCTGATTCTAAAATTACTCTTTTTTCGTAGTTTGGGATTTTTTTGACCGAGGTGTAATTCGAAAAAACTCTTAAAATATTCTAACAAGGATGGGTTCACTAATTGTTATTGTTAATACATGTGATTACACCTCCCTACCAAAACCCAACCGGTAGTTGCGATCCCTTAAGTGGTATGATATTTTCAGTTGTAGAAAAATAATACATCCTAAAAATATCAAATTTCGAATGAAACAAGGCAGATTAAAGTCCTAAATTATTAATTTCACGCCAATCAATTGTATCTATAAATTCAGACAATTTCTCTGGAGTTAATTTTAACACCTCCAGCGTTAATTCTAAATTGCCGGATTTCGCATTGGAAACTGCCGAACCTGATGCAAAACTATTGGTCAACGTGTTGGCAAGAGAAACGAGATGTGTAAGCTCATGGTTTAAGATCGCTTTTTCGGGTTGATGGTGAAAACGGATGGCCTCTCCCAAAATATCGGGTAAATCCCAGCGATCTGCCAGGATATCGCCTACATCGGTGTGACTGTAACCAAATAATTCTTTTTCAATTTCCGTCAATGCTAAATCAGTTTCATCTGTCATTTTTTTATAAAACAAGGGATAATCATGGACCATTACCTGATCCAGTGCTGTTTTACCGATATCATGTAATAAACCGGCGGTATAAGCTTCATCCGGAGAAACCAGGTGCGTATATAAAGCTAATTTATCCGCCAATGCGGCAGCTCGGATAGCATGGTGAAAGAGCCCGCCTTTGGTTAAAGAATAACCCTGCTCGGACTGTTGATAGAACATTTCCGTAAATACTGATAAAGTAAGCAAAAGAATACGTTTCTCACCAAGCAAAACAAGAGCACGGTCTATGGAAGTTATTTTCCGTCCCGGGTTAATATAAGCCGAATTACTCAATTGTAGTACTTTAGCGGTAAGGATTTGATCTTGTCTGATTTCCTCCGCAATGGAACTCATACTCTGATACCCGTCATTTATATATCGAATGACCTTTAAAGCTATCTGAGGAATAGGTTTTATATCATTGATAACTTCATTTATATTAAATTTAGATTCCACTTCGGGTATTTGATCGAAAGAAGGATGTAAATTCAAAATAGGTTCTATATCACAGGTCATCTCATTCATATCTAAAGACATCTGTGAAGATATGTAGCCGCCTGTTTCTGCTAATTCGATTTTCACACCTTCATATTTTAGATAGTTTGCAACAACTTCTGCCGATTGTCCGCCAATATCCAGACGCAAATCCATCATTGAGACCTTTCCAACCAGAGAACCGCCGGCTACATAGGCTACAAGTTCATTTTTATCGGCTCCCATATCATAAAGTGCTTCCAGGAAAACAGGCATCGCAGTAGAAGCATATTTTTCCGGTTCATCCACAGCAGCTTTAGCGGGTGGCTCCGGTAATAAAATATGCAGCATGCCGCCCACACCATTTTTTTTATCTACTAAAGCAACGCCAACACAAGAGCCTAAAAAGGCACGTAAAATTTTGGATGATTTTTTTCGAATTTCAAATGTTCCGGTTTGTACCGTCTCAACCATTAATTCAAACATTTACAATTCCTTTCAGAAAATGAAATTTCTTGACTATAAAAACTTAGTTAACACTTCTTTTATTTGTTCTTTTTTAAAGGGTTTATACAAAAGCGCATTAATCCCTGCAGAAAAGGCGGCATCTTTGTCCTGAGTATCTTGTTGTGTTGTTACCATTATGACAGGAAGAACTTCTTTAGAATATATTTTTCGGATTTCTTTGGTGAACATGATGCCGTTCATATTGGGCATATTCAAATCTGTAAATACAATCGAAGGTTTGTGCTCTTTTATCTGTTCAATCGCACTTTCCGGAAACTCAAATAATTGTGAAGGATATCCTAATTGATGCAATGTGGATTTATAAAACCTCAGTATCATTCGAGAATCATCTATAGCATAAATAAGCAAATTTTCCTTATCTTTTCTTTCTGTGCCGACCTCATCCAAAACCCGTGACCAAATACCTAAACCCTGTTTTTGGAAAAAAACGATGAAATGGTTTCGGATATCCGGATGCGCAGCTGTTTTTAAATAAGATAGGGCCCGCTCACTAAAAGGTTCATAATCGATGAGTTGCTTTATTATTTCATCTGCTTCGGCATTAATAAACGCAGTAACAATTTGTTGTACTTCTTCTTCACTTCCCCGAAGCATATTTTTTATTCCGGCAATAACTGTTTTATTCAAATTCCGTTCAAGTGCTTTTGCTACAGCAATATGCACCTGTTCTTCCGGGTCTAATAACCCCGCTGTAAGAACATACGTTCCCTTATGAAGCGGAAATTTCCCTAAAGCTTCGTAAGCGGCAAAACGAACATTAGCATTTTGGGGCTCATCAAACAACAATTTACGGATTGACTGAGCAGCTGATATATCACCAATATTTCCAAGGATAGTTAGTGTATGAATCAATAAATCGGAATTTTTACTGGATAAATTATCTATAATAACTGGTATAGACTTTGCCCCAATTTCAGTTAGTTTGGCTATGGCAAAATTACGATGATACACATTGTTAGAAAGCAACATTTTATTCAGTATTTCCAGTGATTTTTGATCGCGGATTCGGGCAAATGCTTCAAGAATCATACGATCAAATTCATAATCCGTGCCAAAACGTTCCGAAAGCCTGCTTACAGCGTCAGGGGTACCCAGCTCGGTTAGAGCCTTTATAGCCGCAACGGTAAGGTCTCTCTGACCTGAATACAAAAAATCGGCAATGATATTATTCACTCTGGGGTTACCAATTTCGCCTAAAGCTTCAATACAAATTTTAAGAAAACGACTATCACTACTTTTATGCAAAAAATTTATTATTAGATCTACCGAATTATTACACTGAAGCTTCCCGGCCAGATAAATGTATTTTTCAGGATTATTAATTGTTTTATCCTGAAGCAAATGAATGAGAGCAAAAGGATATTCTTCAATTTTACTATCCAGTATTTCTTCCAGTTGTTCAATTTTCAAAGAGAGTTCATTTTTTTTATCATACATTTTGGCTAAAAGAGGAATCGCAAAATCATCTTCTGCCCGTGATAGTTCAAATAAAGTACGATGCTGAACGTCTTCGTCCATTTTCTCTAAATGGTCAATAATAATAGCTGCCTTAATGGAATCTTTATTCTTGATATTGTGCCGTAGTTCATCAATGTAATGATCTTTATTGATCACCATTGTTTACTCCAATGGAAATAAAATGATATTTTTACTGCGCTTGAAATTTTACAACATTATACAATATAATGGAACTGTCCGGATCAATTTCTAATATTTGCACGGCCATTCCCTTTTCCTGCAGATTAACGTTCTGATCCGCAGAACGAATTACGACACAATGGGCCAGAACTTCTTTTTTTTCTTCACCGCATCTCAAAGTAATTTTCAGTTGACCTTTGGATTGGGCCGGTAGCGGATGTTCCGTTAATAAAAAGGCGCCACCCATACTGATATCACGGATAATACAATTTAATTTTTCCCCGTTTTCTAAAATAAACTCCGTACCAATTACATAGTCCACTCGTAGGCGTTCACGTTTTTCATTATATTCCGTCATGATAAACCTGATTAGTTTTTAAGTTCATAATAAACAGAGCGCATATAGTCTTTCCTAACAAAACGGTCTGTAACACCATGCAAAGATTCCGACGCTCCGATGATTAAAATACCCCTGGGGTTAAGTTGATCAGCCAGATGGTTGAATAATTTTTTCCGGTTTTCAGGGCTAAAATAAATTGCCACATTACGGCATAAGATTAAATCAAATTTTTCCATACCAGTAAACGGTTGCAATAAATTTTGTTTTTTAAAATAAGCCATGCTGCGTAATTCATCGCGGATACGCCAATAATGGCCATCTTTTTTAAAATATTTATTCAACTGACTTGTATTTAGTCCCCTGTTAATTTCAGTATGGTTGTAACGACCATAACTGGCCTGAGTAATTGCAGCATCAGATATATCTGTACCAAGGATACGGATATTCCACTTATCCAAATCCGGTAATAGTTCTCGCAAAATGACAGCTATACTGTATACTTCCTGCCCTGTGGAACAAGCAGCACTCCATATTTTCAAACGTTTATAAGGAGTGTGTTGATCCATAATGCGATCGAAAAAATCAGGGAAGATTTTATGTCGCAACAATTCAAACGGGTTGTTATCTCGAAAGAAAAAAGTTTCGTTGGTCGTTATCGCGTCAATAATCCGATTCCGAATAATCCCTCGTGTATCATTTTGTGCTTTTTGTTCTAACTCTTTGAAGCTTTTGCAATTCAATTCTTCGGCCAGAGGACCGAGCCTGCTTTCAATTAAATAGGCCTTACTTTCATCAAGAACAATCCCCGTAAGGTCATTTACATATTTTGCAAATTCAAATAATTCACCGGGACTTATTTTTAACATAAAAACTCATTTCTTTACTGCTTTAAGTTAACTCTTTATATCTGAATAATATCCTTAAATAGATTTAATACATTCCATTTACAACCTTAACAATGTGTTTCGCCATATTGAACAATGGAACTACATCATCAACCACGCCTGCTTTTACGGCTTCCATTGGCATTCCATATACAACACAGGTCTCTTCATTTTGCGAAAGGACTTTTGCACCCACCTGTTTCATCTTTATCAATCCCTTAGTTCCGTCCCGACCCATGCCGGTCATTATAACTCCCAAAGCCTTTCCGGGGAATAATTCCGCTACGGAACGGAATAAATAATCCACAGATGGTTTACAATGGTTTTCCGGTGGATCATCTGTAATATTGATAAAGTATTTTTCGGGTATGGATCCAGAGCTAATTTTCATCTGCTTACCACCGGGGGCAATATAAACCGTACCGGGTTTTAATATTTCACCATCACCGGCTTCTACAATATTTAAGACACTTTTTTTGTTAAGGGACTCCGCAAGAGCTTTTGTAAATACAGGAGGCATGTGCTGGACAATAACTACCGGAACCGGCAACGTTTCAGGTAGCTGCGGAATAACTTCCGCTAAGGCCTTAGGGCCACCTGTACTGATTCCGATAGCAACTATTTTTGGTTTTTGGATTAAGCCTTTATTGACAATGTGATTAGACTGATTGACCGTTGGTTTTGAACGTACAGGTGCCGCAGTCTGTTTTGCTGGTAGTACAGGTTGTGGCTTTGGGTGAAGCGCTTTGCGAATATTTTTCTTCGATAAATAGGCCTCAATTTTAGGAATAAATTGTTCTTTTAAACTTTTAAGATTATCAACAAAATTACTTCCATCCGGTTTGGTTATAAAATCGAAAGCACCCAGTTCCAGGGCCTGCAACGTTGTTTTTGCACCCTTGGTGGTGTGTGCACTTATCATGATAGCAGCTACATTTTTTTGTTGTAGTTTAATCTGCCGTAGTGTATCCAAACCATCCATTTCGGGCATTTCCAAATCCAGTGTAATGATATCCGGCCGAAAAACTTCGATCTTAGAAAGAGCTATTTTACCGTTAGGAGCGGAACCAACCACTTCGATATTTGGAATTTCAGATAAGACATCTTTAATAATTTTTCGATATAAAGCAGTGTCATCAACAACTAAAACTTTTATTCGTTCGTTTAACATAAGCTGGCCTGAAACTTTTCGTTTTTTTAGCAATCTCTATAACTTCGGTATTATTCTGAATTTCCTGAATATTTTCTTTAATAAAACGTGCTAGCTACTATACATGTTTTGGAAATTGGTCTTGCCCGTTTTTTCATATTTTTCAGATCAAATACAAATTCCACTTGATCTACTTAAATATCATTTCTGTTTGAATTAACTTTAAATTTCGTGGTTATTTCTTCAATAGCATTGCTTACGGTGGATAATTCATCAGCATTAGCTTTTACTTTATCCGCATCACTATTTAAATGCTCGGCATTTCGGTTTACTACTTCAATTTCCTGAGCTACCTGAGCTGAGGCTTGTGAACTTTGCGCTACATTAACAGTCACTTCTTTCAGTCCGCTAGAAGCCTGAGTAATATTAGCAGAAATATCCCGTGCCGTTACAGATTGTTCTTCAACAGCAGTAGCAATTCCGGTTACAATTTCGTCCACCTGGATAATTACCTTATTGATATGCTGGATGGATTCCACCGTATCATCAGTGGAGTGTTGAATATCGTATACTTTTTCTTTGATTTCTTCTGTAGCCGAATTGGTCTGTCCGGCTAATTCTTTAACTTCATTCGCTACAACGGCGAACCCTTTTCCCGCTTCTCCGGCGCGGGCTGCTTCTATTGTAGCATTTAAAGCGAGTAATTTGGTCTGTTCAGCAATATCTTCAATAACTTCGATTACTTTGCTAATTTCCTGAGCGGCACTGCCTAACTGCGTTATTCGATTATTCGCCAGCTCTACGCTATCCACGGCATTCATTGTAATTTGCCGGGCCTGTTCCGAATTTCGGGCAATTTCTTCTACGGTTGAAGTCATTTCACCAGCATTTTGTGCTACTATTTCCGTATTTGTACTCACTTCTTCTATGGCCGAAGATACCGAAGCCATGTTGACACTCATTTCTTCACTGGCAGAACCGACATTGTTGGCACGTTCTTTTAAGTCCTGAGAACCGGTTGAAAGTTTGGCTGCAATTTCGTCCATGCGCCTGGATGCATCTACCAAAGTATTTTTCTCTGAAAGGACGTGAATAATTACCCCTTCTAATTCTTTCACCATGTTGTTTAACTCATCCGTAATCTTTCCAAATTCATCATGATTCAGAGGATCCATGTGAATGGTTAAATCGCCGTTGGCCACAGAATATATTTGTTTAAGAAGGTTGTCAATTGGTCTTTTAATGGCAGAACGGATAAGACTTCCGATAATAATTCCAAAAACTAAACCAATTACAATTAGAATCAACACAAAAGTACGAATTTTCGATTTCGTTTCGTTAAAACCCTGCCTTTTATACTCTAATGCGGTAGAAATTTCAGTATTTGCCCTTTGAATTAAACGTTGAACTTCTTTTAAAGCCGGAATAGTAACACTATTGAAATATTCCCAAACTTTATTGCGCCTAATGGAAGGATCACTTAACATCTCGTTCATTTTTTGGACCGAACTGTGAAGATTCAAATGTGGTTTTTCCATCGAAGAAAATATTGGGTTAAGTTCCGGAATTTCTTTGACCATTTGTTGCCGTTTTTCACTATACAAGAATTTCCCCAGATTGCAAAGATGGGCATCCTGTTGGACATTCAGCTTTTTAGTATCCAAAGCTCTTAGATCTGCAGAAACTTTGCCCACAAACTTCAAATGATCAATTTCTCTTGAAAGAAGTTGTATCTTCATATCGGTCATTCGGGATACCTCTACCTCTTCCTCAGACATGTCAGCTATCCCATTCAAACCTAAAAAACCAACCATTATATACAAAACCAGCATGCCGCCAAACCCAATTAGGATTTTGGTAACTATCTTCATATTGGTACTCATCTTTTTTATCTCCCGATTATTTTCTTTACTGTATTCCTGCATCACGCATGGCTTGGATGTATTTGCGATCCTCACCTTTAATGTGATTAACCAGCCAGCCTTTTAAGAATTTCATCACATCCATTGAAATCAAAGCATTGCCGGAATGGAATAATTTTTGAAATTCGATTACTTTGCCCACAAGATCTTCATGTATGTCCTCATGTTCTTCTTTATGCTGGTAATTAATACGTTCAAAAATATCTTCTTCCGTTTTAAAATGGACGGCTGTATAATCAACCAGATCATCCAGGATTGTTTCCATCATTTCTTTACTGTTTCCGGCTTTCATCCCTTTATGCAGTTGATTCACCAAATCTACAAGCTTTTTATGTTGCTGATCGATTTGTTCGACCCCAACACTAAAGCTATGATCCCAGTTTATATAATTTCCTGAGTTATCGGCAGATCGGGAAGGAGTCGATGAGGTCCCGGAATTTGGAGACTGCGTATCATCGATCTCACCTGTTTTAAACTTGGTAACCAAACTATTAAGTTCATTACTCAAAGCATCTAAGTCTTCCATATTGTTATTTACGTTTAAACTATCATTATAAACGGTCTCACTGATCTGAGCTAATTGTAATAAATTTTCGTTTCCCCTCTTCTTTTCGTCAGCTGTCTGAATAAGCAAATTGGTGATTTCAGTAATTCCTGTAGCCGCCTCAGTAATATTATGTGTAATTTCTTTGGTGGTTACCGATTGTTCCTCTACAGCCGAGGCAATACCTGAAACGGTTTCATCCACTTGTTCGATCACCGTATTTATCTGTCCTATTTCCAAAACCGTTTGTTCTGTACTGGAATGAATGGATTCAATTTTATTACGGATATCAATGGTTGCCTCAGCGGTTTGGCGGGCCAGTTCCTTTACTTCGTTGGCAACCACTGCAAATCCTTTTCCGGCCTCACCGGCACGAGCTGCTTCGATGGTGGCGTTTAAAGCCAACAACTTAGTCTGATCGGCAATATCCACAATTACTTCCACAACTTTATTTATCTGCTTCGCGTTTTCTCCGAGTTCATCCACTCTGTTAGCAGCCGAACGCACACTCTTTACGGCTTGCCCAGTTTCTATTCTTGCCTGTTCTGCATTTTGGGCAATTTCATTTACCGTAGCAGCCATTTCTTCAGCAGCAGATGCCACAACCGTAATATTGGTTTTCGCTTCTTCACCTGCATGAACTACGTGAGCCATATCAGACACCATTTTCTCTGAATTTTTAGACATCTGTGCACTTTTTTGATTCATTTCTGTAGAATTCGCTGCAAGTCGTTCAGAAACATGCCGCATTTCAATAGAATTTTGGGTTAATAATTTTACATTGTTCAGAATAGCCGTAACTATACTCTTTAGACCTGCAGTAATACGGTTAAATGCAGAGGCCAGTGCACCGATTTCATCATTTTTTGATGCATCTACCGAAAGTGTTAAATCTCCTTCTGCTATTTTTCCTGCTGCTTTCCCCATTGTTTCTAATGGTTTAAGTATAGCTTTACTCATAAATAAAGCCGCAAACAATACAATAAAAAATACGGCTAAGCCGGCTATGAGAACCCACCAGATTAAATTGTCTAACGATGCGGTTACATCAGAACTGGCTGAATTCAGTTCGTCCATATAGGCCGATGCTCCGATTACCCAGCCCCAGGGCTCAAAATAGGTAATAGCAGCTATCTTATTCCGTGCCTTTGTTTCACCTTTATTCTTCCACGGATACACATCAAAATCTACAACATTCCCAGATTGCCGCATACCTTTATGAACAATATCCTGAATAAACAAACGGCCATTGGCGTCTTTGGCATTCCAGATATTTGCACCGTCCCGGGTACCATTTTTAGATAAAATGTATTTACCTTTTTCCCCTTCTTTAGAACCCAGGATGTAAACATA
>JANTHG010000080.1 GCA_024762535.1 Calditrichaceae bacterium | reverse complement strand
TTTTCCATCCAATTGGTTTTAATCCGCGAAGGATTGAATTTACTGTTACGATAATTCCGGCAGCCGTGTTCCCGTTTAAAAGCCTTGACCACTGCCCGGCGGCGGAACCAGCCGGTCCAGGCCGCCCAGCGCTTACTGCAGGTATCCTGTGTTTGCACCTGCGACGTGTAGCAGGCCCGGAAAGAATGATTGGCCTGATACTCTTTGTACAATTTCCACCATAAATCGGAATCAATTCCGCTGGAGGTCGCTTCGGTCCATTCTCCGAATCCTCCGATGCGCTGCAAAATTTCTGTGTTCAGCATAAACGTAGTTCCCTGAACCCGCTGACTTTCATATGAACGAAACCGGCCGCTACGGTCTGCCACCTGCCCGAAAACCACCTGATATTTTGTGGACAATTCAAGCAAATTCCGGATATTCTCTTCTCCAAGAAAAATATTATCGTCATCCAAAAACAGCAACCGGGAAGCGCTGGCTTTTTTCGCTGCCAGATTCCATAACCGCGCTTTACTCATGGCCGGCGGCTCGGTTTTAGGCAGATACAGCCATTTGGAAATCAGTTTTTCGTCCGGTCCGTTTTCGGCGCACCATTTTTCCAAGTGCTCTCCGCTTAAGGTGTACAACAAGCGGCCGTCTGCGACGGAAGTGCCCTCTACCCGATTCATAATATCCCGGTGCGCCGGCGAGCCGTCGTCCGCAATCAGGATTTCACACTGTTCCGCCATTTTTTGACGGGCAATCTGATGCAAGGTACGTTGTAAAACGCCGTCACACGGGCCGCTTTGCTGCGGCGCGTAATGGGCAATTATAATACTTAGTTCCATACGTTTACTCATTTTCAAGAATTTCCCGTCGCCCGTCTTTCTTGATTGCGATTTCGATTTGGTTATTGCGCTTTATGCTCGTAAAACAAAGGTGTTATCCTAAGTCAGGCGATTGTTGATGTAAATCCAAAGCAACCCCACAGGGGATCACTTCACTCCTCCGTCGTTCGTGATGACGCCCTTTTCCCGTCATTGCGAGTCCCGCGTGAGCGGGATGATGCAATCCCACCGGGGCTTGCGCCACGTCGCTATCGCTCAATCCCCCCTTAGCAAAGGGGGTTAGGGGGTTGTGAAATCTGTACAATACAATAATTGTCCATTAAAAAAACACCCCCCTTAGTCCCCCCTTGATACAGGCTGTTGTAGATTGTCATTCCCGAATGCTTTTATCGGGAATCTATGCCATCTTTGACTGGATTCCCGCCAGAAAGCTGCGGGAATGACAGACTTTCTATGTTTTATCCTGATACTGCAACACCCTTGATAGGAGGGATGTTATGGCAGCAACCCCAGCTCCTTGCCGTCATTGCGAGCGAAGCAATCCCCTGGGTTTCACCACATCGCTGTCACGATTCGCGACGTCACATAGGGATCGCTCAAATCAGTTTTTTTTAGATTGTTTTTTGTATTTAGCATTCTATGCGTTACGTGTCTTGTTTAAAAATTGGTGTTTATTTGTGTTTTGCTCATTGTTATTTGTCGTTTTTTAACACACCATCCAAATGCTGAACTATTTTCCCCGTGGCGCCGGAACGGGTATCCACAAAATTGCGAATGGCTTCCGCCTTCTCACGGTTCCAGTCCGCATCAAAAGCCTGTTCAATAAAACGGCTTAACTCTTCCGCTGTATGAATTACCACAGCCACATCCTGCTGTGCCAGTTCAATGGCTTCGGCCAGAATATCGTATTTGGGGCCATAGGCCACGGGAATATGATAAACAGCAGGCTCAATCACCGAATGTACGCCTGCGCCGAATCCCCCACCCACATAGGCTGCCAGACCGTAGCGGTACAAATCCGCCAGTTCCCCTACCGAGTCCCAGACAATGATGTTTTCATCGTTTAAAGTTTCCAGCTTAGAACGCAGTACAAACGAACGCTTCTGTTTGTTAAGTGTTTCTTCCCACCAGCTAATTTCCGCGCGGTCTGTTTCGTGCGGCACAATGATAAAGGGTTTATCCGGATGCGCGGCGATCGCCTTGGCCACTAAATTGTTTTCTCCGCTGAGCAGGGAACCGAAAATAAACCACGGTTTGCCTTCTAATGCTTCCGAAGCAAAATCCGGATGTTCGGAGCGAAACAGAATTTGGTCGAAACGGGTATCGCCCCATACATGCAGGGGGCCGCTATAAATCCGGCGAAGTAAGTCGGCCGTATCCGAATTGACCGTGGCAATTTCTGCAATCTGGTTAAAAACGACCGCATTCAATGTGCGCGAGAATCCTTTCAGACGGGCAGAAGACCTGTACAGATTCGCATTAATCAGTAAAGTGGGAATGCGCTTCTTTTTGAGAATGCGATAGAGATTGGGCCAAACATCATGCCGTGTATTTAACATCGCCTGCGGCTGCACACGGCGGATGAAGCGCTTAATCAGGCAGGGAAATTCCCAGGGCACATAACGCACATGGTCAAACCCCGGATGTGTATGTACTTTCAAATAAATACTGGGCGAAGTAACGGTTAGCACCAGTATCCGTTCCCCGGAATGCAAAGCGCGTTGCACAGGTAAAATTTGCTGAAATTCCCCGCCTGAGGCAGCATGCAGCCAAATGACCTGTTTTCCTAAATATTCTTCTTTGGCAGGCAAGGCCTTAAACTGCCCCAAAAGCAAAGCGCGGATTTTCCGGTTGAAAAGAGCTGCCAGCAAAAACAGAGGAATCAGCAGAATTAACAGCAGATTGTAGAGTAAAAATAAAAAAGTTGTCATACACGTAATCAGTCTGAACAGCGGTAAAATAAAATGATGTCGGCAAACTGCCGAAAGGCGCCCTGGCCTCCCGAACGGTCCAGCAAAATATCATGCGGCAGAAAATGCAAAGCCGGCGAATTGGGCGGCACAGCGGTTAATCCGGCCGCGCGTAACATATGCAAATCATTTACATCGTCACCCACATAGGCAACTTGCTCAAAGTTTGCGTTATGCTCCTGCAAAAAGGTTTCAATTACTTCCAGTTTATTGCGAATGCCAAGAAAAACATATTCCACCTTCAGTTTTTCCACCCGCTTGCGCACAGCCGGAGAGTTTTCGCCGCTAATAACTACGGTTTGCAGCCCTGCATTACGCAGCAACTCCACCGCCATACCATCGTACGTGGAAAAGGCTTTGAGCATTTCTCCATCGGCTGAATAGTAAAAACGGGCGTCTGTCCATACGCCGTCAATATCCGTTATCACAAAGCGAATTTTTTTACAGCGCCGAATCAGTTCCGCTTCGTCTAATTTAATGCCAGTTGATATCGGCTTCTGTAATGACACAATCCGCCTCCAAATTACGGGTGGTTGTTTTACCAATCAATTCGTCTAAACGGGCGGGTGAAATGCCGGTACCCGGCCCTTTGGTGGTCAGCATATCCCTTGTTATGGTTACCCCTTTGGGAATCGCTTGTAAACTCACCACACTTTTGGCCAGTTTTTTGAAAATGGGAATCTCCGATTCCTGCACCTGTTTTTCGGAAATACCCATAGCTTCTTCGATATGACGAATATCGCGCACCATTTTAGCAAATCCGCCCGGTTCCAGTGAAGCGGCATGGTCGCCGCCTTTCATGGTGCGGTCTAAGGTAAAATGGCGTTCCACTATGGCCGCGCCCAGAGCCACAGCTGCTTCGGAAATAGCAATTCCCAGTTCATGCCCGCTGTAGCCAATTACATACTGAGGGAAAGCCTGCCTGTACGCAGCCATCACATTTAAATTGATTTCATTAAATTTGGAAGGATAAGTAGAAGTGCATTGCAAAATGGCAATTTCCCGGTTTATGGGTTCCACTGCTGCCACGGCCCGACGTACCATATCCATATCAGCCATACCGGTGGAAAGCACCAGCGGTCGTTTTTTGGCGGCCGTATGTTTTAGCAACGGTAAATTACTTAAATCGGCCGAAGCCATTTTAAAAAAAGGTATGCCCAGTTCGTGCAGGAAGTCGATGCTTTCTTCATCCCAACCCGAGGCAATAAAATCCAGCCCAAGGGAATCCGCATAGATTTTCAGCCCTTCGTAGTCGTTTTCCGAAAGTTCCAGAGCGCGCTTGTGTTCGCCATAGGTTTTTCCAAAGGAATTGGGATTCTCATAAGGCATTTCCAGTCCTTCGTGGGTTAAAATCCGTTTAATGGAACGTTTCTGGAATTTCACCGCATCGGCTTGAGCCTGAGCTGCCGCATCGATGAGTTGCTTAGCAATCTGCACATCACCCTGATGATTGATGCCGATTTCGGCGATGATGTATGCCGGGTGGCCGGTTCCGGCGGTTTTTCGGCCTAATTGAATACTTGGCATTAGTCTTGTTTTTCCTGTTTCATTAACTGCTCAATATACTGCAAATCGTACTCATTATCAATTTCCGGCGCATAGGCTTCCGGGAAAATATAGTAACCGATTTTCCCGCCCAGGCGATTGCCCACGCGTTTAAAATGTGCGCTGGTGAACACATACAAAGAGCCGTTTTCTACATAGCGAATGTCTTCGGGTTTCATATCCTGTCTGCGCGGCCGGTTTAAATAATCGTACTCGGCACGGACTGTTTCCCCCTCCACCCGCCAAAAAAATCGGTGGGTGGGCGAAATTGTTAGCAACGAGTCAAATGTACCCTGTTCAAAACGGGTCAAAATAGCATCCAGCGACCCTTTAGGGCGAAAGGGGCTGGTAGCCTGCAGTAAAACGATGACATCCGGCTCATATCCATTGGCCTGCATCCATTCCAATCCGTGTGCCACAGCGCTTTCGGTGGTAGCCGTATCTCCGGCCAGTTCCGCAGGCCGCTCTATAATTTGAGCGCCTGCGCCTCGGGAAATGGTTGCAATGTGATCATCATCGGTCGAAACGAAAATTTGCGCTATTTGAGATGATTCCGCCGCATATTCAATGGAATGCACAATCAACGGTTTACCGGCCACTTCACGGATATTTTTACCCGGGATTCCTTTGGAACCACCGCGTGCCGGAATAAAAGCGACAATATTTTTAGAATTCATTTTCTTCCCTGTATTTCTTTGCGATACGCCGTAAATGGCCGCGGGTCTCATACACATTCATCCACGAATCCATGGACGAACCGATATCAAGCGCAAAACCACCGCCGGATTTAACAGCCTGACAAAAAGGTTTGGCATAGGGTCCCGCAGCCATAAACCACAGATCTGCGTCGCATGCCCGTGTGCTTAATTGTTCTATTATCTCATCAAACAAACGCACACTCATAAACCTAAAACGTGCCCGACGTTTGGGCAGGGTTAAACGAAACACCTGCTCCGAGCCGTGCATTTTTAAAAAGGGGCTTACATCCCAGTGGCTGACCACACCGATTTTTTTTTCGGAAATCATTGCCTGCGCTAATGAATTTAATAATTCTTTTTTGTCCGGCTGCTTAATGAACTGAAAATGAAAATTCATATCAAAAAATGGCTTTTCGTTCAAACCGAAATAATCCAGAATAAATTCTTCGTTTTGCCAGAAACCCGAACGGTTCTCTGGTCGGCTGATTCCCAGGAAATCCGCCTTTTGGTAGGCGCGCACTAATTCGGAACGCAGTTTAAGCTGCAAAGCCAAATCCCAGAGATGCACATTGTAGTGTTTCATCTTTTTTCGGTATTTTTTAAAAGGAAATGCTGTATTCAGGCCGTAGCCAAGTACAATATTTTCCCCATCTCCTTTGCGTACGGCAGAGGTCGGTTCCCTGCGCTGCAACCGTTCGTTCAGTACATTCAGGAACGCTTCATCCGATAAAATAGTTTGCCCACCGCTCATACTTGATTTCCTTTTAAAAAAAGCCGTACCGGATTGGTGATTCTGGCCAGATAAGGAAAATAAAAATAATAAAACCAGCGATCCCGGAATTGCTTACTGTTTTTCTTAAAATGACTGCGCCAGTTTTCCAGCTTGGTTCCACTGGTTACTTTGCCTTCGTGGATAATCAAGACACGTTCATCCACTAAAATATCATATCCCTTATGCCAAACCGTAAAACAGAGGTCTGCATCTTCCCCGCTGGCTACGGCATAATCTTCGGCCCAGCCGCCAAACACTTCATTCATTTCCCTGCGACGCATAAAAAAGGCCACGCCTGAAGGATATTTACGGAATTTACCGAGCGTAATAATTCGTGTGCCCGCTTCGAAGCGTAGCGCTGATTTTCGTCCGCTGGTGTAAACCGGACTTACAATGCCCGCCTTCGGATTTTGTTCCATGGTTTCAATCAGCTTTTCCGCCCAGCCGGCCGGAAACTCAGTATCGTTATTGGCCAGCATAATATATTCGCCTTTTGCCACGGCAATGCCTGCGTTAAAGCCTTTGGGAAAACCCTGATTGGTTTCAAAAATAATGGCTTTGTCCGCTACCTTCCGTACCCAATCCTGGGTTTCGGCCTTCGAACCGTTATCCACAATGATGAGCTCGTAAGGCACGGTAGTATGGGCTCGGATGCTGTTCACAAATGCTTCGGTGAAATCCCTGTGATCCCATGACAGAGTAATGACTGACACTTTTATCTGATTCATCTATAACCCATAACTACTTACTATTGCGAAAGAATATTTCCGAACACATTAATTAGCTAAATGAAATAATTTAAAGGCATGGCAATCAGCACACCGCCGGTATCGGCAATGAAATCTTTCCACGAAGCACCCTGGATATGGGAACCATCGTATGTATAAAGCCCATCTCTAACCACTTCCCAATACAAGCCGATGAAAATAGCAATTGCGGCCGATTTGTAAGCAGGAACTGGTAATAAGCGGAATAATATAATTGCCAGACCGAAAGCAAGAATCAGATGTTCCAATTTATCAAATGGCAAAATGCTACCTTGCCTGCTTAACCAAAGATCTTTTCCCCATGGTAAAATTTTTATTTTTTTTAACGGCTTCCAGTAAACGATTTTAACAGATAAAAGAAGCACTAAACCACAGATACCGTCGGAGACAAGTTGTAAAGTTAATGTCGATTTATCAAAACTCTGAAATAACCGATTCAATATAGCATATATTGCGAAGGCAACTACCAACATAATGAGCAGCCTTGAGAGCATTGAAATTATTTCATCTTTTCGCATAACAACTTCTCTATCAATAAAAGGAAACAAGATACACCTGTTTCCGGAGGGGCTAATTAATAGTTTTTTCTCCTGCCCCAGCTATGGTTTAAATCGCTTTGAACACCGGCAATTATTTCAGGGAAAAATTCCGTTCTGTAGTGCCTAGTCAGGTCACGAATAAATTTACAATCTCCATGACCTCCCCAGGTGATCCATTTATGTCTCCGGGCAAGTTCGGAGCGTACCGCTACGCAGCCGGTACCAATTTCCCCACGCTTCACCCGTTCACCAATCACTTTATAATTGTGACTTTTACCTAACTGAAAACGACCAATGAGTACATCTTGTTTCTTTTCTAAAATTGTTCGAACCCAATCCGGATATATGAGTTTATCATCATCATCCAAATAAATCACAAAATTTCCATCCGGTATCAAAGACATCGCCTGATTAAAATAATCTTCAAAAGGATTATGGTGCCGAATCCACCAGCGTGGTTTTTTATATTTAGGCCGAAAAATTAAATGTTCCATTTCGAGTGGCTGGATGTATCTATCGGCAGGGTCATCGGAAATAATAACCGGGACAGGTAATACCGACTGGCTGCGCAGTGAATCCATGCAGCATTTAAATTCTTCCGGACGATTATGCGTACGTACCATTACATACACTCGAGGTACAGGATTCATTACTTAGTTTTACTTTCTTTTGAACCTTGTTTCTCGAAGGCCAGTTCAATAAGCTGATCTACTTCGCTTACAAAATGGAATTCCATGTTGCGGATATTTTTGGCCGGAATTTCTTCCAGATCCCGTTTATTTTTTTCCGGCATGATTATGGTTGTAATGCCCGCCCGTTTGGCAGCCAGTACTTTTTCACGAATTCCGCCAACCGGAAGTACCAATCCGCGCAGGGTTATTTCGCCGGTCATTGCCAGATTGTTTTTAACGCAGGTATTGGTGTAGAGTGAGTACAACGCACTAAACATAGTAATACCCGCGCTGGGGCCGTCTTTGGGAATGGCGCCGGCCGGCACATGCACATGGGTATCATAATCTTCGTTAAACGACGGATCAATATTGTATTTTTCGGCATTGGCCCGCAAGTAACTGAGCGCGGCAGAAGCCGATTCTTTCATCACATCGCCCAGTTTCCCGGTTAGGGTCAAACGCCCTTTGCCCTTCATGCGCGTAGCTTCAATGAAGAGGATATCGCCGCCCACCGGCGTCCAGGCCAAGCCTGTGGCCACACCGGGACGTGAAACACGTTCCGCCACTTCCGAGAAAAACCGTTCCGGGCCAAGGTATTTTGGTACCAAACGGCAGGTAATGGTGCGCTCTGTTATTTTTTTATCCACAATTTCCTTGGCGACTCCGCGGATTACGGAAGCAATTTCCCGTTCCAGATTACGCACGCCTGCTTCGCGCGTGTATTTGGAAGCAATCATTCGGATGGCTTTACGGTTAAAGCGTAATTGCTTTTCGGTCAATCCATGATTTTTCAGTTGACGCGGAATGAGATATTTTTCGGCAATGTGGATTTTTTCGTCTTCGATATAACCGCTAATGGAAATCACTTCCATACGATCGCGCAAAGCCGGCGGAATGGGATCCATCACATTGGCAGTGGCAATGAACATGGTTTTAGACAAATCAAACGGTACTTCAAGGTAGTGGTCTGTAAAACTGAAATTCTGTTCCGGATCCAGTACTTCCAGCAAAGCAGAAGAAGGATCGCCGCGAAAATCCATACCCAGCTTGTCTATTTCGTCCAGCATAATCAAGGGATTATTGGAACCCACTTTTTTGATTTCCTGAATAATACGGCCGGGTAAGGCGCCCACATAGGTACGGCGGTGTCCGCGGATTTCGGCTTCGTCCCGTACGCCTCCCAAAGACATACGCGAGAATTTACGGTTGAGCGCCCGGGCGATGGAACGACCCAGACTGGTTTTACCCACACCCGGAGGGCCTACAAAGCAGAGAATGGGGCCTTTCATATCGGATTTCAATTGGCGTACGGCAAGATATTCCAGAATACGTTTTTTTACTTTTTCCAGCCCGTAATGATCTTCATTGAGAATCGCTTCCGCTTTTTTGGTATCCAGCCGGTCACGGGTGCTTTTTTGCCAGGGCATTTCAATCAGCCAGTCCAGATAGGTACGGGACACAGTGTACTCACTGGCCATGGGAGACATGCGCGATAAGCGGTTCAACTGTTTCTCTGCCACTTCACGCACTTCTTTGGGCATTTTGAGCTTAGCTATTTTTTCTTTGAGTTCATCCAGCTCCGTATTCACATCTTCGTACTCACCCAGTTCCTTTTTAATGGCTTTAAGTTGCTCACGCAGAAAATATTGGCGCTGGGTTTTATTCAGCTCGCCCTGCACATCGCTTTGAATTTTGGAACCGAGTTCTAAAATCTGCAGTTCTTTGTTTAGCAGGTAATGGACTTTATGCAGCCGTGCTTTCACATTCGTCAATTCCAGAACCTGCTGTTTATCGGTTACATTAAAATTAACCTGAGCCGCGATTAAATCGGACAGTTTATCCGGCTCTTCCGTGTTTAAAATCATCACCCGGTGTTCGTTGGTCAGGTAAGGGGTGTGGTCCACAATCTTTTGAAAGGCATTTTTTAGATTATTGGCCAGTGCCTCCACTTCCAGCCCGGTTTCATATTCATCCGGCATTTGCTGAATGGATGCTTCGAAATAGGGATCTGTTTGCAAAATGCGTACTAATTTAAAACGGTACAATCCCTGAACAATCAACTGCTCGCTGCCATCGGGCATTTTGAATTTTTTAAGGATCATGGCTGCCGTACCCCAGGAGAACAGGTCTTCAACCACGGGTTCTTCTACCCTTCCGTCCCGTTGCGCCACCAGACCGATGACCTTGGTTTCTTCATCCAAACCGTTTAATAAATTGAGCGACTTTTCCCGGCCCACCGCAAGGGGAATGACCTGATGCGGAAAGACAACGGTATTGCGCAAAGGCATCAGCGGCAATACTTCGGTGGAATCAGACTCAATATGTATATGATCTGTCACGACAGACTCCTTTGTTTTGTTTTCTATTCTGTTTAAACAAAGATACGTTCAAACCGACAGCGGGAAAAGTACAATTTTTTTAGTTAGGGTACAAAATTAATAGTAATTTATCCTTTGCTTCCCATAGATCCTCTTTACTTTGATGAGACTTGCTTTAAAATCCATTTTGCAATTTCTTTTAGTGCAACAGGTGCCATCGTCTGATCAATTTTAGCATATTCAGTAGGCAGCCCTGTTTCACATTCCTGAAATAAATGATTCAGGCCCGTTAATTTTTTGATAGTGCTTTTTGTATTCCCACCCTTTTTTAAAGCCCGTTCAATGGCCTTTAAATTGATGCTGGCAGGAACCTGTAAATCTTTAGAACCATTCAGGGCCAGCACGGGACATTTTACTTTTTCCAATGCAGGCGCAGGATCGTATTTTAAAAAGAATTGCATCCAGGGACTGGTTAACTGGCTGACCTGCAATTTGATAAAATCGTTTTCATTTATTCCTTTAGGTTTATTTGATTCGGGCAAATCTTTGTAAGTTCTTTTTAAATAAGTGGTCAGTTTTGCTTTCCCTGATGCATCATCCACGGATTTTGTCACAATTTCAAAAGCACCTTTGTTTATTGAAAACACCCGATCCAGATCCTTTTCACTCATACCGGAGGCTTTTCCTATGGCTTGCTGTTGTAATAGTAATAATTGCTCACCCGTTATGCCGGTTCCGGCTAACAGCACGATGAAATGTATATTTTTGGAACGGGCGGCAACCATGGGTGCGATGATTCCACCTTCACTATGACCTATCAGGCCAATTTTATTCTTATCGAATTCTTTTCGGGTTAATAAATACTGAACAGCTGCTTCCACATCTGTTGAAAAATCAAATGAAGTGGCGGTTTTAAAATCCCCGGTAGATTTTGCCGTGCCACGATCATCGAAACGCAAGACGCCCATTCCCTGCTTAGTTAAATAATCCGCTAATACAAGAAATGGTTTGTGTCCCATTATTTCTTCATCCCGATTTTGTGCCCCACTGCCGCTAATGAGAACGACAGCTGGAAATAGAGAGCCTTTTTTAGGTAAGGTTAAAGTTCCGGCTAACTTTATGTTAGCCTGGGGATTGGTAAATTGGACATCTTCCGAATAATAGGGATAGGGTTTAACGGGCTCCTGCGGATGTATGATTTTTTGTTTGGGAACTATTTTTCGTGACAAGGTTAGGGGGAAGGACTGTCCGGCTTGTTTAAAGGTACCTTCAATATTGTTTGCTTCATTCAAGGAACCATTGAACTCGATTCCTAAATTGCTGATCTGTATCTCTACATTCGGATTATTAAAGCGGGTTGAAGATACCGGAATATCCCTGGCGCCCTGGTCCGGGCTGTCCATTGTGGAATGATAGCCACTCTCTGTTTTGCTGATATGAAATACAATTCGCAATTGCATACCCTGCACGTTCAATATTCCATTCCATTTTCCGGAAATATCCTGACTATAAAGGGTTGTAATTGCTAACATAAAAAGAATGAATGGTTTGAAGTTCTTCATAAGTCTAATCCTTTCGGTTTAATAAAGTACCAGAAAATAATTTAATAACTGGATGGTACATAATCATTTTTAGGTGTCCATGAAAAACGGTTGCACACACAAATTATATACATCTATTATATTCGTTAAACAAGGAAATATTCAAATAGAAACAATATCATGAAAAATATTAGGCTATAAAAACAGAGTAGAGGTAAAAGGGATACAGGTTATTCCTTTTGGAATTGTACTAAATATTCAGAAACAACTTGTAACATTTTAAATTCAGCCACCATAAAAATTCGATCTCCTTTAAAAATGATATCATCACCGTGGGGTGTATATAATTTTTCATCTTGCTTACTGAAAATTCCAGCAACAATATAATTCCCGCTGAATTCCTTCTGCTTGGCAAGGGTGCGAACCGTTAAACCTTTTTCCGGCCAACCTTGTGGAATCTCAAACATAACCAATTGCATTTTACCGTCACGAATGGGAGCTATAACCTTCATGTTTTTAGTTTCGATTTCGGTCATAACCCGGGTACGGATCATGCTGATCATATCAATAATGCTGGTCACTCCGGCCATCTTATACGCTTCTTCATAAGCGGGATTGCGCATTTTGGCAATAATCTTGGTAACACCTAAACTCCGTGCCAACAAAGCAAACGTTAAATTGTCCAC
This sequence comes from Calditrichaceae bacterium, assembly GCA_024762535.1. GTDB lineage: Bacteria > Calditrichota > Calditrichia > Calditrichales > Calditrichaceae > JANTHG01. Next base: position 996 of record JANTHG010000080.1, on the reverse strand, counting down.
ATCTCTGTACATAGCTGCAATAGCCAAATCGGCTTTTTCGATGCCGGCCTCTTTTAAATTTTCAATTTCCGAGGCACTACCGTTAATGGTAACAATTCCTGTTTCTGCATATAATCCTTCACAGGCTTCTTTATTAACATCGATCACTACAACATCATGTTTTTTATTGGATAGTTCCGTGGCCAGAGCAGAACCGGCCAGACCGCCACCTGCAATTACGATATACATAGTTATGTCCTTTCTATTTCCAAACTGATTTTGAGAATAAAACAGCCAGGGGCAGAATTTCCAGACGTCCGGCCAACATTCCCATTGTATAGGTAAGCTTTATAAGCCAATGTAAAGAAGCCATTTTATGGACGGAAAAATAAAAAGGCCCCATATTCCCTAAAGCCGATGCCATTCCGGAAATGGATTGCCAGGCATTTAAATCCGAGAATAAAGCTGTAATGGCACCCCCTATAAAAATAAGAGCAATCCAGCTGAAAAATATCGCACTAATACGTTCTACTTCACTATATTCGATTATTTTGCCATGAATCACCAACGGAGATACGGCTTTCCGTGATATGCCGATTCGAAAAATTTGAGCCTTGAACATGTGCACCAAAGTTCCGAATCGCAGCACTTTAATACCCCCTGCTGTCGAACCTACACAGCCCCCAATAATCATCAGGATTAAAAAAATTTGTTTACTAAGCGCCGGGAAAAAAGCGGCATTAATATCCTTGGTGGCATAACCGGTGCTGGTTACCATGGAAGAGACCTGAAACAAAACCGTCCGCGCAAGAGTTTCTATCGATTGAAACCCGCCATGAATACCGGCAGGGAAATGTAGTAAGTGGTCTGCCAAAATCAGGCCGGCACTGCCAAAGACAACTAACCAGTACCAGCGCATTTCAAAATCACTAATTAAAACTTTTATTCTGCCGGTAAGAACCCGATAATGAATTAAAAAATTAGTTCCGCCCGCTAACATTACTATGATAAATATAT
>JANTHG010000079.1 GCA_024762535.1 Calditrichaceae bacterium | reverse complement strand
CTTTTAATGGGTTTAGTCAGGTAATCATCACTACCCAATTCCAGGCTCTTTACTTCACTTTCGGGTGTTTTCATACCAGTCAATATAAGTACCGGTAAATTGACTGTTTCGGGATCTGCTCGTAGATGTTGCAACACTTCATATCCATCCATTCGGGGCATCATAATATCTAATAGAACTGCATCCGGTTTGTTTTCTGTAATTTTTTCTAGCGCTTCCCCCCCATCAACGGCTTCAATTACTTTCCATTTTGTATATTTTTCTATCATTATACGCAGCATTTTTCTGGATACTTCATAATCTTCAGCAATTAAAATTTTAATCTGTTTCTCAGGATCCTGCGTTGATGCAGACGGTTGTATTTTTTTTGATTGAACTACACTGTTTTCATTCTTGGGGAGAGAAACCTGTTGTTGACTGCTATCTTCACTCTTTATCTTATTTTCAATATTAACCGAAGAATCCGGGTTGACGCTTCGTAGAACTTCCTGATAATCTGTTATTCCTTCGGAAATGAGCGAAATGGCATCTTCGAATAAATTTTGGAATCCGTTTTTCTTTGCTTTATTACGCAATTCGGTTAATGGTTTTCCAAGGTTAATCATTTGCTTTAATTCATTATCCAGAATTAAAATTTCATAAATTCCAATCCTGCCTTTATAACCGGTAAAATTACACTTATTACAGCCTTTTGCTTCATAAATTGTACCTGTTCCGGAAAACTGGTTTACCAAATTGTATAATTTCGGATCTATTTTATCTTCCGGGACCGGCACCTTACAATGAGGGCACAATCGGCGTACCAAACGTTGTGCTACAATCGCCTGCATAGACTCGGTAATTTTAAACTGATCTATGCCCATATCCTTTAAACGGGTTATGGTGGCAAAGGTATCATTCGTATGCAAAGTACTCAGAACCAAATGCCCAGTTTGTGCTGCCTGAATGGCAATTTCAGCCGTTTCCTGATCGCGGATTTCACCTACCAAAATCACATCAGGGTCTTGTCGCAAAAAAGATCGGAGGGCACTGGCAAAGGTGACACCTGCTTTTTTATTTACCTGTACCTGATTAATACCATCCATCATATATTCAATGGGATCTTCTACGGTAAGAATATTATTAGCTGTTGATTTAATCCGGTTAATAGCAGCATAAAGTGTGGTACTTTTTCCTGAGCCGGTTGGCCCGGTGACCAAAACCATTCCCTGTTTAAATTGAAAGCAACGCTCCAAGAGGGCTCTGTTTTTACCCCGAATTCCCATTTGATCAAAAGATACTGCTGCATTTCGTTTGTCTAAAATACGAATAACTACTTTTTCACCATAATTTGTGGGCAAAATGGAAACGCGTAAATCAACATCCGATTCATCGATGTAAATTTTGGCTTTCCCATCCTGTGGTTTTCTGGTTTCTGCAATATTTAAATTGGATATAATTTTAAGCCGGCTCACCAAACTGGGATATACACTCTTGGGAATTTCTAATAAATTATGCAATACACCGTCCACCCGGACTCGAACATGGGCAATGTGTTCCTTGGGTTCTATATGGATATCACTCGACTTCTCTTCTACTGCATCAGAAAATATTTGATTCACTAATTTTACAACAGGAGCAGGATTAGTTTCGGTTTCTTCGCCCGGTATGCGAACTTTTGAGCGTTTTTTATTACCACCAACCAGGGAATTAATTAATTTATCCGGAGAATAATAGGCACTAATCCGTTCTTCTATTTGATCTTTAAAGGCAAAAAAAGTTTTAACGTATTTACCGGTAATATTCTCTATTTCCTGCTCGGCCGTTAAATTGGATGGATTAAAACTGGCAACATGAATTTCTTTTCCTGAAATTTTTAAAGGAATTAATAGATGTTTTCTACAAATCTGTTCGTTTAATTTATTAATAGCCTCTAAATCTATTTCGACATGCGAAAGATCAATCCATTTAATTTTAAGAGCATTCTCAACAAAATCGGCAATATCATTGGGTAAAAGATAGTCGTTATCAACTAATATATCGAATAGATATTTTTTATCAGAGTAGCGTTGAACCAGTTCCTGATATAAACTATCATCAATTATTTGATAATAAAGTAAGGCCTGAGCAAGCCAATCGTCCTGAAACTCATGTCGTGTTGCATATTTCATAGTTTTCATCTTTATTTTTAGTTTTAACCTATAGTCGAAAAAGTTTAGCTAAACATTAGTGAAAATTGATGAATATGATAAGAAAAACTAAAAAAACCGGGACAGGTCAGGATTATTTTTTTAAAAGGGTTTGAAGAGACTGAATGCCTTTAAGGATTTGATCTAAAGTGGTCGAAAAAGATATTCTGATATGTGCATCATTACCGAAACCCGCACCGGGAACCGCCACAATACCGGCTTCGTCCAAAAGGAAATTGGCAAAATCAACGGAATTTCGGATTTGAGGAAAGTGTTCGGAATCAGCAATAAAATGAGAGATATTCGGAAAGGCATAAAACGCGCCCTGCGGCTTTGCACAACGGATTCCTGGTATGGATTGCAATCCAGCAAAAATGGCATTCCTGCGTTTCTGAAAGGTCAAACGCATTGTTTCCAATTCTTCCTGCGGTCCTTGCAGAGCAGCGATGGCCGCATATTGTGAAATGGTAGAAGCTGCTGAAGTGGAATGGCTTTGCACTTTGCCAGCCGCTTCAATAATCGCTTGCGGACCTGCCGCATAGCCGATCCGCCATCCGGTCATGGCATAGGCCTTGGACAAGCCGTTAATGATCACGGTACGCTCTTTAAGTTTGGCGTGCAAAGCGGCAAAGCTGACAAAGTGAAGCTGATCATAAAGCAATTTTTCATAGATTTCATCGCTGACTACCAGGATGTTGTGCTTTAAAACTACATCCGCCAGAGCATCCAATTGTTCTTTGGAATACGCTGCACCCGTGGGATTTACCGGATTGCAAAACAGAAACACCTTGGTTGCCGGCGTAATGGCAGCTTCCAATTGTTCAGCCCTAAGATGAAAACCTGCCGATTCATCGGTTTCTACCAGTACAGGCGTACCACCGGCCAGTTTCACTATTTCCGGATAAGACGGCCAGTAAGGAGTTGGAATCACCACTTCATCGCCCGGTTGAACCACGGAAAGGAGTACATTGAACAGAGCCTGCTTCGCTCCGTTCGAAACCAGAATGTCATGCGGATGATATTCCAAATTGTTTTCGTTCTGTAATTTTGCGCAAATAGCTTCCCGTAAAGGCAGCAGACCGTTGTTGGCTGTGTACTTGGTGTGATTGGCCGCAATAGCTTCCACAGCTGCCTGCTTGATATGTTCCGGTGTGGGAAAATCGGGTTCCCCCACACTAAAATCGATAATATCTTTACCGGTTTCTTTGAGGGCAATCGCCTTTGCTGCAATGGATACTGTAGCGGATGGTTTAATATTTTTTATTCGCGTTGTTAGCATAAGTAAAAATTCCTCTGCAGGAAGAACCGGCAGAGGAATCAATTTCATTATTTTTCCCCTAATCGTTTCGGCCCAGCCTTAAGCACCGCATCCGAAACGCCTTTTTGGTAGAGTTTGAAATTTTCGATGAATCGCGCAGCCAGTGCATCGTATTTCTGCCAGTATTCATCTTTATTTCCCCACGAAGTGGAAGGCTCCAAAACCTGTTCCGGCACATCGGGGCAGGACAGCGGCACTTCAAAGCCAAACAGCTTATCTTTGCGATATTTTACTTTGTCTAATTTCCCTTCCAGGGCTGCGTTCAGCAGGTTGCGTGTATGGCGGATGCTGATGCGCTTGCCTATTCCAAATCCCCCGCCTACCCAGCCGGTATTCACCAACCAGGCCTGCGCGCCGTGTTTGAGCATCCGTTGTTTGAGCATTTCGGCATATTCAAAAGGATGGCGTACCATAAAGGGCGCACCAAAGCAGGCGCTGAACGTGATTTGCGGTTCAATTCCCAAACCGATTTCAGTTCCTGCAATTTTAGAAGTGTACCCGCTGATAAAATGGTATTCCGCCTGTTCCGGCGTTAAACGGGCGATGGGCGGCATTACACCGGAAGCATCGCAGGTCAGGAAAATAATATTATTGGGATGGGAATGCACATAACCATTGCTTACGATATTGGGAATAAAATCGACCGGATAGGAAGCGCGCGTATTTTCGGTTAAAGCGTCATCATCCAAATCGATTTTGCGGTACACAGAGTCAAATACTACATTTTCAAGAATTGTACCGAACTTTTTAGTTGTAGCGTATATTTGCGGTTCATGTTCTTCGGACAGGCGAATCACTTTGGCGTAACACCCGCCTTCAAAATTAAATACACCCTGCTTACTCCAGCCGTGTTCATCGTCGCCAATGAGCTGGCGCGAAGGATCGGCAGACAGGGTTGTTTTACCGGTTCCGCTAAGACCGAAAAAAAGCGCCACTTCACCGGCATCATTCACATTAGCGCTGCAGTGCATAGGCAGTACATCCCGGAATGTAAGCAAATAATTAAGCACTGTAAAAACGGATTTTTTTATTTCGCCACCGTACAGGCTGTTACTGATTATGGCCATGCGGTCTGCAAAACTAAGAATAATGCCTGTGTCGGTTCGGGTACCGTCGATTCTTGGATCGACTTTAAACCCGGGTACCGCAATCACCGTAAATTCGGGTACAAAATTTTTCAGCTCTTCCCTGTCCGGAATGGTAATCAGCATATTGCGGGCAAACAGGCTGTGCCAGGCTTTTTCCGTAATCACACGCACAGCCATGCGGTACTCGGGATCGGCGCCGGCATACACATCCTGCACAAACAATTCTTCGTCCTGGCAGTAAGCCTGCACGCGGGCAAAAATGCCATTAAATTTTTCCGGACTGATGGGACGGTTGTATTCGCCCCACCAGATATGTTTTTCATTGGATTCTTCACGAACCACAAATTTATCGTTGGCAGCACGGGCTGTATGTTTACCTGTTTCAACCAGCACCGGGCCGTTGTTCACAATTTTACCTTCGTTGCGGAAAATAATTTCTTCGTATAAAGCCGATTCGTTTAAATTCCAAAACACGCGTTCCAGATCGGTTAAACCCTGATTTTTTAAACGGAAATCGGAAGCGAGTTCACTGGCCTGGTCTGTAGCCGGAGTTTTAAATTCTAAATATTTCATGCCCAGTCCCTCACCAGTTTACGATCGCCGATGTACAGTTCGTTGGGAGAATTCAGGTCTAACGCCCATTTCATCCGTTCAATCCCTTCGGTAATATCAGAGATAGAACCGCAGTAGCTGAGGCGTAAATAGCCTTCCAAACCAAAATCTACGCCGGGCATGGTCAGTACCTGCACTTTGTCAATCAGGAAATTAGACAGTTTGGTGGAATCCTTCATGTAATTGCTGAAGTCCGCGAAGCAGTAAAAGGTACCGTCCGGCTGACTAACACGCACGCCTTCGAAAGAATTCAGATAATCCATCATTACGTTGCGGTTATTTTCTAAGGTCATGCGCAAATTATCCACACTGGACTGGATGCCGTTTAAAGCGCCAACCGCCGCTTTTTGAAGCAGCACCGATGGGCCGGAAGTTTGATGCGCCTGAATATTGGTCATAGCTTCGATCAGTTTTTTACTGGCCACTGCCCAGCCAATACGAAAGCCGGTCATGGCATACTGTTTGGAAACACCGTTTATCACAATCAATTTGGAATTCTCAGAAAAGTCTTTGGCGTAATCATAACAGCTAATCGGCTTTTTACCGTCAAAAATCAGGCGATGGTAAATATCATCCATTATTAAATAGAGATTCTTCTTTTCGCAGAACTGAACAACGTCCGAAATAAACTCTTCGGAATACATGGCGCCGCTGGGATTATTGGGACTGTTGATAATTATCGCTTTGGTATATGAACCCACGCGCTGCTCAATATCTTCGATTCGCGGATAAAAAGAACCGTCTTCCGGCAGAGCCGGTACACCGATAGCACCTACCAGTTTGGCCATTTCCGGGTAACTGACCCAGTATGGCGCGGGAAACAGTATTTCTTCCTGCTGATTTAAAATAGCCTGCATGGCTACCATAAGCGCTTGTTTGGCTCCGCTGGAAATGATTACATTCTCCGGCGCCACATGGCGATGATAATATTCTTCCGTGTAGCGGATCACAGCCTGCTTCATGGGTAGAATGCCGTCTGCCGGTGCATAACGGATTTCGCCTGTATTCAGATGCGCGGCTGTGGCCATTAGCGCGTCCATCGGCACTTTACTCTTCGGTTCCCCACCACCCAAATGGATGATCGGGTCGCCTTTTTCCCGCAGGATAGCAGCTTTTTCGTTTAGCGCCAGGGTTGGCGATGCGCTAATACTTTTTGCGATTTCACTTAAACTCATTCGCTTGTCCTCAAACTAATTATTTTTAATCTTCAATAATAAACTATTGCCACAAGTTGGAATATACGACGCACTGGATATTATATTCAATGCTTTTCTTTAGATAGGAATAAATATTTTCGGTTGTTTGGAGTAGAGTGTAATAAGAGTGTAATACATATTGGGTGGTGGATATTGGTTTTGGGTAGTGGGGATTCCTACATTACTCGGGTGTAATGAGCGACGTTATTGCCCATAGGATTGCTTCACTCCTGCGTTGTTCGCAATGACGAACCTTTCCCCTATCAAGGGCGGAATCAAAGTTGAAAATTACTATTCAATTTATGTATATTTCTCTAATTAATGCATAACGAGCTCTTCCGGAATCTATAGCCAAAGGAAATGCCACATGGAAAACCTTGAACACTATTTTTCTAAATTCCGTACACATATAATCGGTGATTCTTTTAAACATCCTTTTCCCAATAGATCCAAAGAGATTATCTATGCCGACTGGGCAGCCAGCGGCAGATTGTATCGACCAATCGAAGAATATATCACCAATACGCTCGGCCCTTATGTGGCAAACACGCACACAGAAACGACACTAACCGGAACCGTGATGACCAGCGCCTACCACGAAGCGCATCATATCATAAAAAAGCATGTCAATGCAGGACCCGATGATGTTCTTTTATTTGCGGGATTCGGAATGACCGCTGTTGTAAATAAATTCCAACGCATTCTCGGCTTGCGTGTTCCCGAACAATTTAAAGATCTGTTTGAAAAGGCAGAAACCGCCCGGCCCTTAGTGATTGTTACCCACATGGAACATCATTCCAATCAGACTACCTGGACCGAAAGCCTGTGCGATGTGGAAGTCATTAACCCAACCCAAGAGGGGTTACCTGACTTAAACCATTTGGAAGAAATTTTAAAAGCAAATCAACACCGAAAACTGATTATCGGGTCTTTTAGCGGCTGTTCCAACGTAACCGGTATTTTTACGCCATATCACGAAATGGCGGAAATAATGCACCGTTACAATGGCTACTGTTTTGTAGATTTTTCTGCCTCTGCGCCTTATGTAAAAATTGATATGCATCCGTCCAAAGAAGATCAGCATTTAGACGCCATCTTCTTTTCTCCGCATAAATTCCTTGGCGGTCCCGGCTCATCGGGTGTCATTGTTTTTAACAAGAAACTCTATCATAATAAAATTCCGGATCATCCGGGCGGTGGTACGGTCACCTGGACCAACCCCTGGGGCGGACAGCACTATTTCGATGATATTGAAATCCGTGAAGATGGCGGCACACCCGGATTTTTACAGGGTATCAAGGCTTCTTTGGCCATTTTATTAAAAGAAGAAATGGGAATAGGTCAGATGGCCAGCCGTGAGCATGAAATCAAAGATCGTTTATTAAAGGGGCTAAGCCAATTACCGGCTACCCGTGTTTTGGAAGGTCGCCAAACTCACCGTCTTGGTTATATATCCTTTTTTACCGAAGGAGTACATCACAATTTGATTGTTAGGCTGTTGAATGACCGTTTTGGCATCCAGACCCGCGGAGGGTGTTCCTGCGCCGGCACGTATGGACACATTCTGTTCAATATCAGTCAGGAAGAATCTGAGCATATTACCCGAATGATTGACCGGGGTGATTTAAGTGAGAAGCCGGGATGGGTACGAATTTCACTACATCCTGTAATGACGGATGCGGAAATTGATTACATTTTAGATGCTTTAAAAGAGATTATTAAACATGCGGATGCCTGGGTAAAAGATTACACTTTTGATAAGCACACCGGAGATTTCGAACCGCTGCGGGAAAAATTTACTCTTTCACTAAGATCGGGATTTAGAGCTTTGCCTTAAGTGTTCTGTTCTATTTCAGGACTTCATTCACAACCTTCAGCAGAACAGTTTCTTCTGTTGTGTCCACTGTACGTAAATCGAGGAAAAAAGCATCGTTTTCGATATAGCCAATAACCGGTGGGTTAGCCAAACGAAAACTTTTGGCCAACTTGGATACACTGCGCCCTTTAGCTGTAATTTTTATAGCATAAGAAGGTAACTGAAGGGTTGGATAGGAACCGCTGCCTACCTTACCTTTGGATGGCACCACCTGGCACTTTGAGCGAATGGTCACAGGCAATTGCGTCACAAAATCTTTATTTCTTATTTGAAGGTCTTTCACCGGTTTCTGAAAGACCTCGAGGGCCGGTAAACCAGAAGAGCGATAAAGGTGCCGTATGAGTGTTTCCTGCAAAGCGCTCAGAATAAATTTATCCAGACGCAAAGCGCGCAATAAATGATTCTTCTCACATTTTTTCACCCAGTCTTCCCTGCCTACAATAAGTCCGGCCTGCGGCCCAGCCAGTAATTTATCTCCAGAGAAGGATACTAAGTCGACACCCGATGCCACGACTTCCCTAATCAAAGGTTCAGGATAAGTCGTTTCAAATGGCAAGGGATCAGCTAAGCCGCTGCCTAAATCGTAGATGAGGGGTATCTCATTTTTATGAGCCAGGTTAACTAATTGTTCAAGCGCTGGTTTGGAAGTAAAGCCGCGAATTTCATAATTACTACTGTGGCAAATTAAAATAGCGCCGGTTTTAGACGAAATAGCCTGTTCGTAATCGGCCAAATGGGTTTTATTGGTTGTACCCACTTCTTTCAGCTTACACCCACTCATTTTCATCACTTCGGGTAAACGAAAAGAACCACCTATTTCTACCATTTCCCCACGGGATAAAATCACTTCTTTATGGTATCCCGTTGTGTTAAGCATTAACATAACAGCAGCTGCGTTATTATTAACCGCTAATCCATTTTCTGCACCGCTTAACAGTTGTAACAGAGGTCTCAAATGGTCGTTTCGCTGACCACGTTTACCATTTTCTAAATTAATTTCCAGGTTCGTGTAACGTAGGATTTCAGTAATTTTTTTTTCTATACCAAAATAAAGTGGAGCGCGACCTAAATTGGTATGCAACACTACACCCGTGGCATTGATAACTTTTTTTAGTGAACCCTGGAGTAAATCAGTGAAAGATTGCTGTAATTGTTTGTAAAAAAAAGCCTCAAAGCTTACCTTATCTGTTTTATCCAGGCCAAACTTTAGAGGATGTTGGCGCACTTCATTTACCCTGAGATGAATAAAGGCCGTTAAAACGGAAGGCTTTATTTCAGGAAAATCTGCTTGTAATTTTGAAAGTAATCCATGTACAGAGGGTAGTTTGGCAAGCATCGGAAGCCTTGTTAATCTTTTTTAATATTAATTCGCACTTGTAAAATGCGTTTTTTAGTAGCTTTTTCGATGATGAATTCGTAGCCATTGTAATTAATTTTTTCTTTGCTTTTGGGAACAGAACCAAATTGCCCCAGTAAAAACCCGGCTAAGGTATCAACCCCTTCTTCAGTTGGTAAACTCAAACCAAGTTCTTCGTTGATTTCATCCAACTGCATGGAAGCATCAACAATAAAAGTAGTGTCATTAATTTTTTCAAACAACGGTGTTTCACTATCATATTCATCCTGGATTTCACCAACAATTTCTTCGATCACATCTTCTAATGTTACCAATCCGGAGGTACCGCCATATTCATCTACCACTATAGCCATATGAATACGTTCCTGTTGAAATTCGCGCAATAATTCATTAATCTTTTTTTGTTCGGGCACATAATAGGCCGGATGTGCAAGCTTGCTTAGGTCAAAATTATCAGTATTGCGTTTTCGAATAAATGGTAGTAAATCCTTAAGAAAAAGTATCCCTACAATATTATCAATGGAATCATCATATACGGGAATCCTGCTGTGCATGCTGTCTTTAACTAAGTTCAACACCTGGTTTAAGCTAGCGGTTTTGTCCACACCCAACATATCTGTTCTTGGAACCATAATTTCACGAGCTAAGGTATCACTCATTTCCATTATACTATGAATCATTTCCTTTTCATCTTTTTCCAATGCACCTTTTTCTTCACCTACATCAACCAGTGATTTCAGTTCTTCATCGGTCAGTAAAAGTTTATCACGCTTAAGACCGAGGGCATTACTAAATAAATCTGTTAACATTGTAAATACAATACTCAGAGGTAAAAATAAATAATAGAAAAAGGTTAAGGGATAAACTAATTTCGTTGCTAATTTTTTGGCATTTTTTACTGCTGTAATTTTCGGTATGATTTCACTGAATATAAGAATTACCAGAGTTATCAATACCACATTCAACAACAAAAAAATGGTTTCATTCCACTGAAAAGACTCGTTAAGTTTGGTAGCTAAAAGGGTGGCAATGGTAGCAATGGCCACATTGGTTATGGTATTGCCGATTATTATGGCTACAAGTAATTTTTTAGCTTCTTGTAGTAAAAAAGCAACTTGCTTTCCGGCTGCACTTTTGCCTTGTGCTAACTTTTGAACATTCGATTTGGTAAGTGAAAAAAAGGCGGTTTCCGACCCTGAAAAGAATGCGGATATTAATAAAAGTACAAAAAATGTAATACTGTACATCAAAAATGAAGGGTCCAAAATGCTCAAAAGCCTCCTTTGTTGGTCTAACTTATACAATTAGGATATTTATAATATATCCTTTAATTGCTCAACTAATTTATTCTCTTCCCGTTTCATAATCAACCGATCTCCGTCTGTTACATCATCATATCCTTTTAGATGGAGCAGGCCATGAACCATAAGACGCAATACTTCTTCTTCCGGCCGCACTCCATATTCTTTGGCCTGGACTCGAGCACGATCTGTACTAATGTATATTTCCCCTTCGATACCATCATCACCAAGATCAAAGGTAATTACATCTGTTTTACTGGGATCATTCAGGTATTCTGAGTGCATCTGTTTAAGAGTGTTATCGTCAACAAAAATAAATGCACATGATTTCATTTCGAGATCGATAGCCTGTATGGTTTGATTGCATATATCCAGATATTGTTGCTCATTTATCTTGAGGCTTTGATCTGGATCCTGAATGTGTATGGTCATTGGTCCCATTTTTAAGTTTGGGTTTGTTCTCATTCTTTTTCTTATCCTGATCAGGATATTCGATGCGGTGTTGGAAAACACCGTACAAAACCGGCATAAAGGCATCAATTATTTGTTTTAAATCGCGCAGTGTCAAATCACATTCATCTAATTCGCCATCCCGGAATCTTTGATCAACCAAATCCTCAACGAATGCACGAATTTTATTGGGAGTTGGATTGGAAAGGCTCCGTGTAGCAGCTTCTACCGAATCAGCCAACATCACAATTCCGGTTTCCTTTGATTGTGGTTTAGGACCGGGATACCGAAAGGTGGCTTCATTTATTTCACTGTCACCAGCATTTTCTTTTGCCTTATTGTAAAAATATTTCATTAAACTTGTACCATGATGCTCCGGAATAAAATCCCGAATGAGTTTCGGGATACCAAATTCTTCAGCTAGTTCCATACCATTTTTAACGTGAGAAGCTAAAATCAAAGCGCTCATACTTGGTGTAAGCTGATTATGCCGATTATCTGCATCCATCAGATTTTCAATAAAATATTCCGGTTTTTCCATTTTCCCAACATCATGGTAATAACTGCCCACACGAGCTAACAAAGGGTTGGCACCAATAGCTTTAGCTGCACTTTCTGCCAAATTTCCTACAACCATACAGTGGTGAAAAGTACCGGGTGCTTCTAAGGATAATTTTTTAAGTAACGGATGGTTAAGGTCGGATAATTCCAGTAATGTAACATCTGTAGTTATATCAAAAAGCTTTTCAAAGACACCCAATATCATGAATGTGATAAATGGCGATAATACGGCATTAGGCAATAGATTATAGGTAAATATTTTTCCTGCTTCCAATAGAGAATCGTATCGCAGTGCTGTTAAAGAAACAATAACCCATAAATAGGCCAAACTAATATAAACAATCGCTTTAAATACCTGGTTACGGGTTCGTATCTTATGAACAGCAAAAATAGATACCATTCCACTTACCATTGTTAATAGGCCAATATCAAATCCACTACCTTGCACACCACCCAATACAAGGGCAACAACGACTGTTCCGACAAAAGCAATCCCGGAATCAATTAGAATAGCCAGTAACATTGAAACAATAGTTGTGGGAATGATAAAACTGTGCCAGTTTAGTGGACCGGTAATAATGGCAGCCAGTAAAAATTCCAATAATAATATTATGGTAATCAATAAGAGATATTTATTGTTTTTATATATTTTACGCCGAAACGAAAATAAATAAAGAACTCCAATAAGCAATATTGCAACCAATAACATCATCTTACCCAGAAAAGCTACCGTTTCCTGCCAGTTCCCTTCGCGCCTGGAACGTTCAATACGGGCTGCCTTTAATGAATAAAGCTTTTGATAAATTTCCGCATCAATCCGCTCATTAGCGTCTACAATGCGTTCATTTTCATATACAATATCTTTAGTGGTTGCTACACTGGCAATGGCTTGTTCAACAGCTTCTTCGGTCATTTTCTGTTCAAAAAGGAGATTGGGCTTAAGAAGCTGGGTAAAATAATAATTTAAGACCACGGTTTGGTTTAAATCAAAATGTTCAAGTAGTTTGTTTTCGAGCAATTTATATACAGTTGGCATATCTAAGCGCTTAGAAACCGGCCACTCTTCCTCTATTCCTTTGCGAATCACTATTACATTGGGTCGGTCAATTTCCGATAAATTGACACTTAAAATACCCTGTTTAAGATATAGCTGGGCCTGTTTTATAACGTCTTTAAAATAAGATGTTTTTTCTTTGTTGGCCATTATATCCAATAAAATACGCAAATTTCCTGTTGAAAAATTAAAATCAAAAGAGTTTTGTAAATGGTTTTTAAGATCAATATAAAATGAATCAACTGCTGTATGAAGCGAATCTCCGTATTTTTGTCTGGGTACCTTTATTGTTTCCATTTCATTGAAAACTGAATTTAATATTTTTAAATCTGCGTTTGTAATAGAATCGTTGTATGTAAAAT
>JANTHG010000078.1 GCA_024762535.1 Calditrichaceae bacterium | reverse complement strand
AAAGACCGGCAAGATAAAATTAGCCGAACTCATGTATCGCGGTGTGCGCCTGGGCGGAAGCCACTATTTCCCTACCTGGTACAGATGGGGCTATGGCTGGAATTATAATCGTGGATATAAAGCTCTGAATAAATCCGAAAAAAAAGAAGTCTATTTACAGCTTCAAAAAGATCTAAACAAGAAAAACACAAAAGTGTGCCATTAGGGAACGAGTCAATCGTGATATGAAAAAAATGGCTCTATTAGCTGAAATGGAATAAATGGTAATTTCATTTATCCCATTTTGGGTTACTAAGTAATTCATTTAATTTAACAGGGTATGAAATCATGAGATTAATTCGAAGTTGTTTCATAATCGTTTTCATTCTTACCTCTTTTTTATTAGCGCAAAACCAGGAAAAGCATCCGGGCGCTTTGCCTCACCCAGATTACACGCAAATCTATGCCCAATTCAGGAATCTGAAAGAAGTTCCCCTCGCTGCCGCGAAGGTAAATAATCTTACCCTCGAGCGAGACCGGGGAAAAATAATTCTACAAAACGGAATGTTGTTTCTTTTACAGCCGATCAATGGCGACAGCGTCGCGGTCGTGTTTAAAGGACAGGGACGTTTTGAATTAGAACCTCCTAATCCGGTGGAACGTGGACAGCTAAAACGATTTTTAAATACCGAATATTTAAATCAGTCTTTCTCAAGTTGTTTTATGCTGTTTTATGACCATACCTTGCAGGAACTGAAGAGCCGGCTCACTTTTGGGCCCGTAACAGATAATTCTACCGAAGATGATGTTGACAATGCACTAAAATACATGGGCGATGAAGATAAAGATTATCTTGACCCCAAATTTATGAAACATGCACTGGAACATCGTCCGGACGGTTATTTTTATCTGCATTATTTTGAAGATGAGTCCGAGCCGTATATGTTTGAAATCAATCCCGTTAAGTTTGAACCCGTGCGCTTGATGCACCGTGCTTCCGGTGGCTTTTTGCATACGGAATCGGAAGTCA
Organism: Calditrichaceae bacterium; assembly: GCA_024762535.1. Classification (GTDB taxonomy): domain Bacteria; phylum Calditrichota; class Calditrichia; order Calditrichales; family Calditrichaceae; genus JANTHG01. Next base: position 12,344 of record JANTHG010000078.1, on the reverse strand, counting down.
TTTGCCAGTTTAAAAGCAGTAATCCGGTTTTTAATGCCAATATCCTTTCGGAAGATTATTTACGCGCACGCATGTTTAAAATGGATATTACCATTAATGATGATCTTGATTTTTATGCAAAAGTTCAGATGCAGATCAAAGCGATACGCGGCCATCAGCAATGGATTAAATTGCTTCTGTACCGCTTCATGGAAATGGATTCCATAAAAAACAGCGCCGGGGAAAACTTGGAATTCTATAAACCGGAAGAGAAAGCAGAGCTTTGGGTACGAATGGATCATATTCTGTCCGCAGAAGAGCCCTTTGAATTAAACCTTTATTACCATTCGGAAAAATTGCTGGAACGAGATATGGATGCCTGGATATATTTTCGTGACCCCGCATTCTGGTATCCTCGTACCGGGCACAGGGAAAAATCACTCTTCGATTTAACTTTTCATTATCCGGAAAATCGTACCTTGGTAAGTGTAGGGGAACAGCTTTCCATAGAAACAAAAGATGAAATAACTACTGCCCACTGGAAGCCACAATACCCCATTCGAAATGCTTCTTTTAATATCGGTTTATTTAAGGTTCTGAAAGTGAAAGAAAAAGATTTGCCGGAAATAACCATTTTAAAATCAAAGGGCGGCCATATTTTTGGCAGGCATGGAGCCGAAAAGGAAATTTCTGCGGATATGATTAATAGCTTACGCTTATTCAAAAGCCTGTTCGGTGAAATACCGGTCGATCATTTTTATATTTCGGAAACGCCCTATTTGCATGGCCTGGCCTTTCCCGGATTAATTCATTTGTCGTGGGCCACCTACCAGTATGCTGATGCCCGCGGGTATCACGAAATTTTCCGGGCACATGAAGTAGCGCACCAATGGTGGGGTATTGCCGTGGATTTTAAAACCTATCACGATCAATGGCTTAGTGAAGGCTTTGCCGAATATTCGGGTTTGTGGTACATGCAAATGTTTTATAAGGATAATGACAAGTTTTTTGATATTCTAAATAAATACAAAGAATCTATTTTGACGAATCGTGTGTATTTGGGAGGAAAAGATCAGGAAGCCGGTCCTATTTGGTTAGGGTACCGAACCGCCTCTAGTAAAACGCGCGGTGATTATGGCTTAATCGTTTATAAAAAGGGCGCCTGGGTTCTGCACATGTTACGTATAATGATGCTGAATTTAAATACCATGAACGAAGACAAGTTTATTGATATGCTGCATGATTATTATAATACTTTTCGGGGGCGGAAAGCTTCTACAGCTAATTTTCAGTGGATCGTTGAAAAACACATGGACGAATCCATGGACTGGTTTTTTAAGCAATGGGTTTATGGTACGGCAATTCCCAAATTTGAATATGCTTACACCGTTGAAAAGGCGGCTGGAAATTCCTACCTGGCAAAATTCCGCGTGAATATTAAAAATGTAAAAGAAGACTTTAAAATGCCACTTCCTATCGAATTCCGACTGGATCCGAAAGGGCTTTTGCGTTTTCGCCAGGGGTTTCGTAAAAAGTTTAAGGGTAAGGTTAACTTTTCTGCTGAGGGCAGTCTTCGGGTTCGCGAAATGTTAAATGGTTTAAAAAATGAATTCACGGTTAAGCTGCCTGCAAAACCGAAATCCATTACCCTTAATTATTTAGACGGTATTTTAGGCGAGTTTGAAGAAATAGATAAATAGGATACATAAGTCGAGCGGTTGTTGATATAAACCCAATAAAATAAAGTCATTGCGAGCGACGTAGGAGTGAAGCAATCCCCAGGGGTTCTTCCCAGCGCTATCGCGATTCGTGATGACGAAAATGAATTGCCCCATTCAGGAAATAATGGATTTCCGGAATAAACTAAGTTTCAACAGCGCTCAAATTGGATTGCAAACGCGCTTGACAAAAACAGCATATTCTGCTAAATTTAGTTTCATCAGCGGGAGTAATTCAGTGGCCAGAATGTCAGCTTCCCAAGCTGGACGTCGCGGGTTCGACTCCCGTCTCCCGCTCTTTTTTTACTGGTATCGGACCTTTTAATCTTCATGCAAATTCTTTCACAAAAAACATATCCTTTTCATTTTTGCACCTTTTGTCTGCTTATCATCCTTCTTTTTATGATAAGCTGCCATTCCCCTGTGGTTACCCATGTAGCTGAATCGGAACGGCAGGCTCAATTCTATTGTAAAGAAGGCCGGGAAGCTCTACGCGGCAAGGATTTGGTTCAGGCGGAAATCGCCTTTAAACAGGCGCTCATGCAAAAAGCGGACTACCCAGCGGCGCTTTTGGGATTGGCGCGTATCGATATTTTACAGGGCAGGCTGCATCTTGCCGAAGAAAAACTGAAAACCTGTATTGCCTTGGATTCCCTGCAATTCCCGGCCTGGCTTCTGCTGGGTAAAATACATTTGCAACGGGAAGAGTTTAATAACGCCGTTCGTGTGTTAACCAAAGCACAAAAAATGCAATTCCCGCCTCAATATGAACCGCTCCGGCCGCATTTGTGTCTGTTACGCGCTAAGGCTTTGTATGGCATCGCTGATTATGAATCGGCTGAGATCTGCTTTAAGGAAGCGCTTTCCCGTTTTCCAAATGATTCGACCCTGTATTCGCTCAGTAAAACGAATATGGAATTAAAAAGGATTGTGAGCGGTAAGCCAAAGATTCTACGGCAGATTGCGTTAAAAAAACAGGTAACCCGCGCTGATCTTGCCATCCTGTTTGAACAGTTGCTTCCGGTTAAAAATTCATGTTCCAAAAAGGTACCCAACATAACAGACTGGCCGCAAGATAGCCTGCAGGCCAGGGCTTTTCGGCGCGCTGTTCAATGTAGCTGGCTTCCTGTTTTACCCGATAGTACGGTGCGTCCCGCTGATACGGTACAACGTGTGGAACTGGCTATTTTTGCATCGCATATAATGCTTTTGAGTGGCGCAGGAAAATTCCAGACTACGCAGGAAATAAAGGATGTAGAACACTACAAACCCTTTTACGAAGATGTGCTGCGCACCAGTGTGTATGGCATAATTAAAACGGATAATGAGGGGCATTTTTTGCCTGAACGTTTGCTTTCCGGGGAAGAAGCATTGTTGGCTGTTAACCGGCTTTCCTGCATATTAGAACGTGCGGGACTTCCATTTTATTTTAAGCGGCCAAATGGTGAGCACTGTGAAGGTTATTAAATTAACCGTATAAAACAGTTCATACAGCCAGAATTTTGATCGCAAATGCTGTAAGCCGGTAATCCTTGTAATGTGCCTGATAATATAAAAATCCATGCCTAAAATCAAACCAATGGCCAGAGCTGTGGCATTCTTCCAAACCTGCAAAGCAAACGTTAATAAAATAGCCAAATGGGCCAGTACCGATAAACCCACAATCAGATAGGCAAAGGGTCGCGCCTGACGGCCGCCTTTGGTCCAGCGCAGACGTTGGTTTAAAAAAGCCTTTACGGTTTTGACCGGCTGACTAAAAATCATGTTCTGTGTATCTACAGTGTAACGAATCTTCCAATCAGTCTGATCCGCTACAGCCTTCATCAAAGCAAAATCTTCCGTAACGGAAAACCTGAGCGCCTCAAAGCCTCCTACTGCATTGTACGCTTCGCGTCGGAAGCCAAAATTATTCCCCAAAATAGAAATAGGTTTTCCTGCTGCAGCACTGCCGGCAGCCAGAGTTTGCAGGTAAAGCCAGTCCAGGGCTTGTAAATCGCTAAACCAACCTGGTTTAAAATCCGGCAGTTCTATGTTTTGTCCGGGGAATAAACTGGTCACACCGCCGACCATACCGGTCTGCTCATCAAAATACGCAATCTGAGTGCTTATCCAGGAAGCAGGAACTATACAATCCGCATCGGTGATTAAAATAATCTCCTGATCCGTAATCTGAATGCCCTGAGCCAGCACATTCATTTTACCTTTTAAACCGTTTCGGTCTTCTTCTACAGAAAGAATGTGGAAATTTTCATGTCGTTCGGCGAAGGCCTGCGCTTTCTCCAAGGAATGGTCCGTGGAACGGTCATCGAGAATGTACACATCAAAAAGATGCGCGGGATAATCCTGTTGGGTGAAGGCATGTAAACAAGGACTAATGTACGCCTCTTCGTTGCGCATGGCGATGAGTACCGCTACCCGGGGCAGGGCAAGAGGCTTTTGTTTTTTTGGAAGCTTTTGGGCCAGAAGATAGAGGCCGGTAAAAAAATAGGCAAATCCCAGTGCTAAGCTCAGTAACGTAAACAGATGAGTCAAATCGGACATCAGGCCTCCGGGTGGTGCGCGGGATTGGTATCCGCCCACTGGTAATAATTTAATTGTCCCAACAAGGCAAAAATAACCACATAGGGTATATGCATCAAAGCGGCATAAATAAAGGTTTTTAAATGACGGAGGTCGTTTAACATCTTTCCCGATTTACGCATAAACCAAAATTCGCCCATCCACTTGGCCAGAAGTGCGCCTGCAAAGTAAGGTGTTAGAGAGGGCTGCCCAAAGAGCGCTGCAAACGCAATGATAAATAATAGATTAAATATAAAGTAGGTGATGAGTCCTGCGGTTACTTTAGCCGGGTATTCAAATCCTTTACTGGCATAGCGCATCCGCTGATGAATGAATTTAGACCAGAGCTGCGGTGGATTGTTGAACACGTGGCTCTCTTTATCGGTGGCGTAAGCGATACCGTATTGTTTTGCATCCCGCACCCGCGTTAAAAACAAATCATCATCTCCGGAAATGTGTGCCTTATATTCTCCAAAACCATCAATGGCTAGGTACATGGATTTACGGTAAGCCATGTTGGTACCTACACAGGTGATGGGGTAGCCCAGTCCGCAGGTAGCTGCCGCTATAGCCGCGTGGGAGAGATATTCCAGGGCCAGTACTTTTTTTGTGAAATGGTTAGCCGGTTTGATGGCGTATGGCGCGTAGCCCAAAACCATGTCTGTGTAATTGGAAAAGTAAGAAACCATGGTTTCCGCCCAAAGCGGACCGGGTCGTCCGTCAGCATCGGTTAGAAGAATGAGCTCGCCCCTGGCACGCCGGATTGCCAAATCAATAGCGCGTTTTTTGGGACCAAAAGCCGGGTCACGGTCTGTGATGGAAAAAGTGGTAAAACGGCTATCCCGGCGGACTGCGTTTTGCATCAGTGCTTCGGTAGCGTCTGTGGAACGATCATTCACCAAAATAAATTCGATGGCTTCGGCCGGGTACGATTGTGCCTGTAAACGGGAAATACAGTCCGGCAGATTTTCTTCTTCATTATGCGCGCAAACAATCACCGAGACAGGCGGGCGTGATGATGTTCTTGTTTGCAGAGGCAGTCGGTTCAGCCCGCGGGAAAGATAGAACAGCACTGCAAGATAAGCGCCGGTTAACAAGATAAGCAACAAACTAAGTGTTTCGGTCATGGTAGCCTTCGGATATTAAATGAATTCCTAAATTTAAGCGGCCTGTAAATGAATTCAAAAACTATTTGCAGGCGGAATATAGCGCAGGCAAAATGCGTCTTATCAGAAAACAGAAATGAAGGACATTGAATGAATATAGTTTGGCTGGGCCTTGTATTGTTTGCGCTGAGTTGTCAGCCCGGCGCACAAAACACGCCCGGAGATAAAGGAAACCACATGTTTAAATATACCAACCATTTGATACACGAAACCAGCCCTTATCTTTTACAGCATGCCCATAATCCGGTAAACTGGTATCCCTGGGGCCAAGAGGCTTTTGAACGGGCTCAAAAAGAAGATAAACCCATTTTACTGAGTGTCGGTTACTCTGCGTGTCACTGGTGCCATGTGATGGAGAAGGAATCATTTGAGAATGAAGAAATAGCCAAATTGATGAATGAACATTACGTTTGCATCAAAGTAGATCGCGAAGAACGGCCGGATGTAGATCAGGTTTACATGAAATTTGTGCAGATGATGACTGGCAGCGGAGGCTGGCCAATGACGGTGTTTCTGACTCCGGATCGCCAGCCTTATTTTGGCGGCACCTACTTTCCTCCGGAAGACCGCTATGGAAAGCCGGGATTTAAACGGTTGCTCACGCAGGCAGCGGATTTTTACCACAATCGTAAACAGGATTTAAACCAGAATTTACAGCAAATGCAGCAAGCTTTTGACCGGGATGTGCAAAAAACATCTCAGCAATCCGATACATTACCTGATAGCAATGAGTTGCGCCAGGCCGAAGAACAATTAAGCCGTTATTATGATGCAGAAAACGGCGGTATAGGCAGTGCGCCAAAATTCCCGGCTGTTCAAAGTTTTATGTTACTGCTGCGAGCCTGGAAAGAGAGCGGACAGGAACATTACCTTGCCATGGTAGAGCACACTTTGAAAAAAATGGCGCAGGGTGGCATTTATGATCAACTGGGCGGCGGATTTGCCCGTTATTCTGTGGATGCTCGTTGGTTCGCTCCCCATTTTGAAAAAATGCTCTACGATAACGCGCAACTGGCCACGCTGTATTTAGAAACCTTTCAGGCGACCGGTAATGCATTCTATCTTCGAATTGCAGAGGAAACATTGGATTTTGTGATGCGGGAACTGCATTCCGAAGAAGGGGGCTTTTATAGCTCGCTGGATGCGGACAGCGAAGGGGAAGAGGGGCGTTTTTATCTGTGGACACGAGCTGAAATATTTGAGGCGCTCGATGAGGCCAATGCTACTCTGTTTTGCGAGCGTTTTGATGTAAGAGAAGCAGGTAATTTTGAAGGTAAAAATATTCTGCATATTTCAAAACCGGTTTCTGATTTGGCGGATTCTTTTCAACTAAGTCCGAAACAAGTTGAAACCCGTTTGCAACAAATCAAAAAACGTTTGCTGGAAATCCGTAAACAACGGGTTCGACCCGAATTGGATTCCAAAGTATTACTATCCTGGAACGGGCTGATGCTTTCGGCCTTTGCCAAAGCCTTTCAAATTACACAGAAGCCTGTCTATAAAACCGTTATAGACAAAAATATCCGCTTTGTTACCACTACTATGAAACAGCAAACACATTTATTGCATACATACAAAGACCGGCAGGCCAAACAAGATGGCTTTTTGGATGATTACGCCAATTACATAATGGCTTTAATTGATTCCTATGAAGCGCTCAACGATCCGCAACTGTTGCAACAGGCATCCAGACTTGCCGAACAAGTTGTAAGGGATTTTTGGGATGAACAAGGTGGCGGTTTCTTTTTTACTTCGGCCTCGCAGGAAAAACTGATTCTGCGCCTTAAAGACGATAGCGACCAATCCACTCCTTCCGGTACGGGCATTATGACTCTTAACCTTTTGCGTTTGAATGCTTACACAGGAAATGAGGTTTTTCGTACGATCAGCGAACACATTTTTCGGATGTACACCTCTGCTTATGGTACGAATCCCTATGGATATGCTAGCCATTTGGTAGCGTTGGATTTTTATCTGAACCACCCAAAGGAATGTATCATTCTTGTTCCGGAACATAAAGATGGCCGGGATCTATCCCAAATAGTATTTAATACCTTCCTTCCGAACAAAATCATCCTTGTTCAAAATCCACAACGGCCCAACCCTGTTTTTACGTCTGATTTGCTTGCGGGCAGAGAATTGCAGGGCGAGGAGGTAACCGCTTATGTCTGCCAGAATTTTACCTGTAGCCTTCCTGTTACCTCCGCCAAAGCATTTAAACAATTACTAGAACAGTAATTTATTTTAGCACTTGCTCCTTGTCACAGCATTTTAAGTTGTAAATATTAGGTTTAGCTTTATTCGGCAAATTAGGGTCTGGAATAAGAAAATATTCAATTTATCCGGAATTTTGCCGAATGTTCTTTTATAATTTTTCGATTATTCATCCCTTTTAAGGAGGAACTCAGGATGTCCGTTACGGATACAAAACTAAATGTACTATTTTTAATCCTTTTTTTCTCTATTTCTACTGTGGTTCAGGCCACCAACTGGTATCAATTATCTGAGAACAATAACTTATCCCAATTCAATGCGGTAGCAGGTGATGAAGGCGGATTACACAGATTATTTGCTGTTGGTGATAATGGAACTCATTTTGTTTCGGAAAATGATGGTTTGGACTGGCTGGAAGAAAATACAGGTGTCTCGGAAAATTTGCATGGCATCACGGTAGTGCCGGATTGGAGTCATGAATACCTTCAAACGTATGAGTTTGCTGTTGGTGATAATGGCCGGGTTCTCAAATCGCTATCACATAGCGGGGTTTGGGAAAGCATGGATACTTTAGGAAGTGGAAATTATAATTTTGCTGAATATATATGGAAGTATGGCGAAGTATTAATTGGCGGTCAAAATTCCCAATGTTACCATAGTTATGACCTTGGTTTACATTGGACTAAAGTATATTTACCGGCGGAAGATTTTAACATTGTTGGAGTTAGAGAAGATAGTTATGACGTCTATTTGTTTGCCGAGCGGAACGATACCACTTTTATCCTAACCAGTGATGAAGGATTATATGGCTTCCACATTGCCCCGGGAGATACTCTGCCCAATACAAAATTTGTGGCATCGGCTATTGCTCAGGGAGAGGCTTCCACACCTCTTTATGTTTTAATGACCAACCGAACTACCGGTTCTTCACAAATTTACGTTCATTTTAACGGAAGCAATGAAACCTTACATTTGGTTTATGAAGGGGATCTCGGTACGCCTTCCGATATGAATATCTATCTTAAAGACAACCAGGAAGAGTTTGTACTCTGGCTTACCAACCTGGAGGGAACCATTTGGGAATCTCATAATACAGGAAGTGACTGGTTTATTGGCTATCAGGATCCGCAGGCAAGGCAGATTTATCATATCCTAACTAGCAGTCATGGCCATGATCACGGCAGGGCGTTTGGCAGCGGCGGTTTGGTATTAAAGTATGGCTTTGAATTAAGGTCTATTGAACCGGGCCCCAACAGTAATTTGGGTTCCGATTTTTCACGGATTGAACTTCATTTTTCTTTGGTTCCTAACCTGGATAGCCTGGAAAGCGGAATTCATATACAATCGCTACAAAATGGTACCATACCATACGAAATGGAACAGGATCCCGGAGATTTTAAAACCATATATCTGAATTTACCTAGTGGAAACTATCCCCTGCAAATCCCAGGGGATCGGTGGAATGTGTCTTTTTCCGATAAACTTCGTGCGGAAAGTGATACGCTGAACGAATTATTCGATTCCTTTAATTTTAGTTTTCAAATAGTTTCACAACAAGCCACATCCTTTAACTTTAATAATCGTTATCAATCCAATTATTTGGGAAGCATTACCACGAATTGGGCTACGGGCTTGATAAATCAGGATGACAAACCCGATTTAGTAACCTTTACCCGTGATACGCTTTTTTGTTTTACGGCATTAGATTCAGGTGGATATCTTTTAAATAAAGTAGGCCTTTCGCTCGGTGTGCAACTGGATATCAATATTAAAAATCAATTAATTCTGTCTGATGTTAACAGGGACGGGTTGCCGGATGTGATTCTTTATGATTTCCAATTTATACGTATTTATCTTAACCAATCTACGGATACGGCAGTCAATTTTGTAGGGCCCACCGCGGAAAAGATGCAAAGAGATTTAAGGCAAGTTGTTGCGTATAATGCGAACAATAACGATAAAGTGGATTTATTAATCGTCGCAGCTTCATCGTTTTATACGGAATTTGATATTACGGGGAATGATTTTGGTAATTACCAGCAAGATGCTCTTTATTCTGGTGCGCCTCCCTTAGTGGCTGCTGTTGCGGATTTGGATAATGATACTCAACAAGATTTGGCTGTAATTACTACAGATCAGATTCTGGAAATTTATCATGGACAAGGTTTTGGCACATTTGATGATAATAGAATCTTTCGGTCAGTTGAGGCTGGTTATACCACTATTCGAATTGCCGATTTAAATGATGATCAACTGCCCGAAATTTTGGCGGCCAAAACTAATTCCATTGACATGTATGGGTTGTACAGTCCCGGATACTGGGATTTTATGGAAAACAGTGCAATGGGCTTAGTAGATTTAGGGCAACAGCCCATCGCTGATTTTTGTGTACAGGATTTTGGCGGGCAGCGTATGGATGAAAAAAAGGCCCAGATGGATATTCTTGTTCTTTCACCAGATAGTTTGCGTATTTACCAAAACAATAGTAATTCCGGTACTCAGCCGTTATTGGAACGATTACCTCACTGGGCCATTACAAATCACAGTGGTTATAACCAAATCCTTTTGTCGGACTTTAACCGAGATAATGCACTGGATTTTGCTACATGTGCGTTTTCGTATGGCAATTTTTCGGTATGGGGGAAATTGACCTGGAAACCTTCAATTGAAAATATTTGGTATGCTGATGATGCCATTCATTTAGATTGGACACCATCCCCAGCCGATATGGGAACTTTAGCTTATTACAGAGTCTATAGGGACAATAAACCGGAAATTTCACAGTTTTCATTTGTCAGAACAACAAACGATACCCATTTTGATGATTATGAGTATAATCCATTTGATTCCCTTTTTTATGCGGTTCAGGCAGTTTATACAGATGGCTCCGAAAGCGAGTTATCCGATCCTGTTTATATTAATTCTTTTATTGAACTCGATGGCGCTGTCAGTGGTGTGCTTAGTGATACCACCCGAGAATACCTCGTACCAAATGGGATATGGGTTCCTTCGGGTAGTTCCCTTGAAATTTCGAAAGGAGTAAGTATCGGGTTTAGAGAGCATGCTTATTTTGCTGTTTACGGAGCCTTAAACGTACAAGGAGAATGGGAAGATGAAATGGTCGATTTTTATTCGGCCGATTCGCTTTCTTGGGCTGGTTTACGCATAGCTCCAGCTGCGGATACCGTTCATTTTAACTGGTTTTCTATTTCCGGAGCCGATACGGCTTTGGCAATCGATGACAGGCCATTTGAAGCAAAATTGGGCGGGATCATGGGAAACAAACTGGGTATAATAGCTCGGGAAGATTCACTTTCTCTTGAAAATATAATTTTTGATTCCAATATGGTTGCAGTAGAAATTAACACAGGTCAACAAGCATTATTGAAAAATGTGAATATCTTTCATTCTCAAATCAATAGTGTGACGGTTAAAGGGGATTCACGGACTCATATCCGAAATTCCATAATATGGGATAATAATGGTCAGATTCAAAAGAGTGATGGAACACCTGATATTTATGTTAGATATTCTACAGTAGACCACATGCAACAATCCATTAATAATTTTGCGATTAGTCAGCTGCCTCCCATATTTATGCCACCGGATTCAGGTTTCTATCGGCCGGCATATATGTCTCCCACGATTGATGCTGGTGATCCTGCTGATGCTTATATGGATGAGCCAACACCAAATGGAAATCAGGTTAATCAGGGTTTGTTTGGTGGAACATTTTTGGCTACACCTTCTTTTCAACCCCGAATAGAACCTCGAAAAGAAAATATCCTTTTAGCTGCCCGCTTAGGAAATAGCGATACGTCCGGTGTCTGGATAAAAAATAAAGGATTCACTACCCTCCATTTATCAGAAATATTCCTTTTGGGAGAATCTAATATTTTTCAGATTAGTGGGACTCCGGCTTCTGTTATTGAACCTGGCGATAGTGCCCGGATAAATATTGTATTCAATCCTCCTGCACAGGGTGATTTTAATGATACATTACGGATTATTGCCGATGATCCTCATTTGATTGATAACATTAAAGATATTTCTGTTTTCGGTCGTTGTACATTATTAACTCCGGTTGTCAAATTGCAACCACTATTTAAAACCAAACAAAAACAATCGGCTCTTCGTTTTCGATATGTGGTTGTGGACAGCGGGGAAGGAGTTTCAGGTATTAATCCCAGTGATCCGAATTCCTACCAATTATATACCAGTCTGGTAAGAAAAGAAAATTCTGACACGATGGAAGCATTCCGGCAAGATCGCAATCATGTCGATTATGTAGATCTGCCTGATGGAACGTATTTATTCAAAATTTGGGCCGTTCCGATTCCTGGGGAACCGGGTGAACAAAATGTGAAGTCACAAGAATTTACAGTTTCCGCAGAAGAAAGAGATGCTTTTCGCAATCGTTGGTATATGCTTTCAATTCCCACTAATATGGATGTTAATTGGGAAGATTTTGCCCTTGGTGATTCCAGTGCCTATTTACTTAAATGGAACAACGAGGAAGAACAATATGATGAAGTTGAATCTCAGCATATCCCTGCGGGACAGGCCTTTTGGGCTTTTACATTAAAGAAAGTACATTTAGATTTAAAAATGCTGGAAACTGGTGGCAATTCTATTAAACTGGCTGGCGAAAATAGTATCCCTCTGGTGACAGGATGGAATCAAATTGGAATTCCCGAACGGTTTAATA
>JANTHG010000077.1 GCA_024762535.1 Calditrichaceae bacterium | reverse complement strand
ATTAACAAAATGGTTGACTTTAACCTGTTCGGCATGTCTGTTCATCTTGATATATCTTTTACCCTATTTGTAATCATGTTGGTTGTTGCCAGTTATGATTATTTAAAGCGGCGTCCCTGGCATCCGTTCCGCGACAAACGATTTACTTTTTTTATTTTTATTCTTGTACCCGTACAAACCCTATTTGCCCACAACTGGCTAACTCTGCCCTATTATTTAGATCGTGCCTTTCAGGGCTCATTAATTAGTCAGTATTTTGAAGTTTTTTCCAATTTAAACCCTTTGCTGATTTTTATTTTAACGCCGATTATTGCCGGCCTCACATCCAAAACCAGCATATATTCCATGATGATTTGGGGTACCATTGTCATGGCCATTCCAACCTTTTTGCTCTCCTTTGGCCCGAACACCAGCATGTTTTTGATTTATGTTTTGTTCATGACCATCGGTGAAGCCATGTGGTCTCCGCGCTTTTTACAGTGGATTGCCGAAATTGCACCAAAAGGAAAGGTAGGATTATATATGGGGGTCGGTCAGTTCCCCTGGTTTCTGGATAAGGTTGTTACCGGTTTCTATTCCGGTTTATTTCTCGAAAAATACTGCCCGAAAGGGGTTCCGGTTGATCAGTTACATACAGGAACCATGTGGTTCATCTACGGCTTAATTGCCATCTTGACACCTATTGGTTTGATACTGGCTAAAAAATGGATGTTAAGGGGTATGCCCGGAGACGAAAATGCTTAATAACGAAAAAAGCGCCGTAAGGCGCTTTTTTTATTTCTTCTCTACCGGGAACATCGCTTCCACCAAACCGTCTTTCTGATATAATTCCACGGCATAGCCTGTAATCTTGTATTTGTTTTCCTTAACCCATTTGTTCAGCGCAGGGTAGGTTTTAAAAGCAGCCACAGCCGGGTGCGCCTTAATGGATGCGACCACATAGGTTCCTTTGGGTATTATGGAACATTCCAACGGTGGGTCCACGCTCATAGAATCCTGAACCAGATAACCTACCTGCCAGCGCAAATCATCCGCTTTCACTTTACCGGGATCATCCATAAATACGCCGCAGGGGATATCCACGGTAATATTTTCTTCTTTTACGATTTTGTCTAATTCCTGCTGGGCAGTGTAAAAATTCTCAAAGGAGCCTGTTTGCGACATATAGACATAAGCAAAACCTCCCCGCTCGCTTAATACCACATCGGGATCAGCGAACACACCGGCACGATAAAGCAAAATCACAAAACCAAGAGCCAGTACCACAATCACGCTTAGTATGATCACCACAATTTTTTTTACTTTGGCTGTCATAAATCCTCCCAAAATTTTTGGTTCTTTTAGTGTTTTTTTTAACAGGTACTATAAAATCGGTTTTCTAAGAATAGAAGGCAAGAAAAATAAAAAAAGGCATCCCGAAATAATTTCAGGATGCCTCTAATTGGAGAAAGAACAGGATTATTTGATTCCTGCAATCTCTTCTAACATATCTGTTGTAAGAGATTTCGGACGTTCAATCGGATAACCAAGCGCACGATCCCAGGTAATGTTGGCCAAAACGCCAATTGCACGACCTACGCCGAATAATACGGTATAGAAATCGTATTCAGTTAATCCATAGAACCATTGAATAACGCCGGACTGAGCATCTACATTCGGCCATGGATTCTTGGCTTTGCCCTGTTCTACCAGAATATCCGGAACAACCTGGTACAGCATATCTACATATTTAAACAACGGATAATCCGGCAAATGTTTCAGACAGAAATCACGCTGTGACTGATAGCGCGGGTCTGTTTTACGTAATACGGCATGGCCGTAACCCGGAATTACCTGACCGGAGTTCAGAGTATCCCATACAAATTGTTTCATGATTTCAGGTGTCGGTTCTTTACCATCCAATTTATCCATTACGCCCTGTAACCATTTCAGTACTTCCTGGTTAGCCAAACCGTGCAGCGGGCCGGCCAAACCGTTAATACCGGCAGACAAGGAATAGTAAGCATCGGAAAGAGCGGATGCAACAAGATGCGTGGTATGAGCGGAAACGTTACCGGATTCGTGGTCGGAATGAAGAATAAAATACATACGAGCCACATCATCATACGGATGATCAATGCCCATCATGTGTGCAAAATTGCCACCCATATCGAGGGATGAATCTGCAGGGATATGAATATCACCTTTGTATTTCATGCGATAAATGTAAGCGGCAATAACCGGCAACTTGGCAATGAGGTCGGTAGCATCTTCGAACATGGGATCCCAGGCATCCATTTTATTGAAATGACCGCTGCCATAATATTTCGCGAATTTAGATTCGCGCTGCATGGAAAGAATTGCTGCGGAGAACATGGTCATAGGATGGGTATCGCGCGGCATGGATCTCAAAAGATCAAATACGTACTGCGGAACCTGAGAACGGGTTTTAAATTCTTCCACCAATTCTTCAGCTTCGGCCTTGGTAGGAACGTCACCGGTCATCAGGAAGTACCAAAAACCTTCTACATAAGGATAATCCTTGCCATCCGGTTTGGGCAAAGCGGCCATGGTTTCGGGGATGGTTTTTCCACGAAAGCGAATTCCTTCCATCGGGTCCAGATAAGAAATATCGGTAACCAGACTTTTAACGCCACGGGCGCCGCCAATAACCTGGGCAATAGTAACTTCACCAACCTTTACGTCACCGTGTTCTTTAAGCAAACGAGTGACCCGTTTACGCTGATCCGGAATCTTTGCAGCCAGCTTATCTTTTAAAGTAGACATAGAGACATCCTTTCTTTAAATAGTAATAACTTTAAACAACTATTTTCTGCCGATGCCTGAAGCATCGATAAATTATTCACAAATCCATATCTAAGTTACTAAATAAAATCAAGAAAAAAAACTTTTTAACTCGCTTTTTTTACACTTTTTTTTGTGTCTTTTTTCTTGGTCTCTGCTGTATGAGGTTTGGAAGACGTTTTTTTATAATCCGTCTCGTAAAAACCACTTCCCTTAAAGATTAAACCCGAACCACCGGATATTTTTCGTTGTACTTTTCCACCGCAGGTGGGACATTCTTTTAGAGGTTCGGCCGTAATATTCTGGAACGCTTCAAATTCGTATCCACAGTCCTTGCAGACATACTCATAGGTTGGCATTGTTAAACTCCTTTTTATGACAAAACACTGCAAATACAAGCTACATTTACAATATCTTCTACACTGCATCCACGGGAAAGGTCGTTGTATGGTTTGGCCAATCCCTGCACCACGGGTCCAATTGCTTCGGCGCCCGCCAAACGTTGGGTAATTTTATAGCCGATATTTCCCGCATCCAAATCCGGGAATATGAAGACATTGGCTTTCCCAGCAACCGGGCTGCCCGGCGCTTTTTTAGCTCCAATCGCTTCTACCAGAGCCGCGTCGAACTGAAGCTCTCCATCCACATTCAGTTCCGGTGCCAAGGCTTTAACCAGCTCAGTTGCGGCGATTACTTTATCTGCATCTTCATGTTTAGCGCTGCCTTTAGTCGAAAAAGATAACATGGCTACTTTGGGTTCGCTGCCTACCAGGCGCTGATGCGTTTTGGCGCTGCTGATAGCAATGCTTGCCAATTGTTCAGCATCCGGATTGGGAATAACCGCACAATCGCCAAAAGTAAATTCGCGTCCGTCAGGCATTACCATAACGAAAGAACTGGAAACCGCTTTCATTCCTTCAGCCACGCCCACCACCTGGATGGCGGCCCGCATCACATCTGCCGTAGGGGAAAGGGAACCGGCCACGGCTCCAGCCGCTTGTCCGTTTCGCAACATCATTGCTGCAAAAAACAGAGGTTGGCGTACCACTTCATTCGCTTTTTCGGGCGTCATCCCTTTATGTTTTCGTAATTCATAATACTGTGTGGCAAAATCCGAAATCGCGTCAGACGTTTCCGGGTTTTTTATCTCAATGCCGTTTAGGGAAACGTTATGTTCTTTTGCAAGGGCTTGAATGGCATCGGAACTACCCAGTAAAATAGGATGTACCAATTCATTTTGTTGTAATTGTTCGGCCGCTTTTAACACACGCGGATCCGTTGGTTCGGGTAAAACGATTTTCTTTTTATTGTTTTTCGCGTTGGTTTGTATTTTATCTATTAAGCTCATGAGCCTTTTCCTCTTTGAATTTATTAATTAGTTTCTGTGCAACAAAATTAGTTACAAAATTTTTAATATCTCCATTAAAGCTGGCCACGTTCCGGACAATGGAAGAGTTCAGATAGGTGTACCGTTCGTCCGGCATCAAAAAAACCGTATCAATGTCTTCGGCCATGCTGCGATTCATCAGCGCCATCTGAAATTCATATTCAAAATCCGAAATAGCACGCAATCCGCGAATAATGGCGGATGCTTTTCTTTTTTTGGCAAAATCCACAACCAGTCCGTCAAAGGCCTCCACCGAAACATTTGAGATATGTTTAACGGCATCTTCCACCATAAGTTTCCGTTCTTTGGAATTAAATAAGGTGGTTTTTGCCGGGTTAATGGCCAAATTGACAATTACATGGTCAAAAATATGACTACTCCGTTCAATGATATCTACATGGCCGAGGGTTATGGGGTCAAAGCTTCCGGGGTAAATCGCGATTCGCTTCATAATTCACCTGTATTGTAAGAAACTGATAAAGCTACGGCTAATTTTTTTTTGCAGGAAGAGATGGTAGTGAGGATTCTCTTTCTGAATGGGATTAATTACTTCGTGCTCCACTACAAGAATGCCGTCTTCGTTTAAACCTTTGTTTTGCATAAAGGTTTCGATCAACTCCTGCAGGGGGGGATATTTATAAGGGGGGTCCATTAAACAAAGGTCCACTGTCGTGTTTAACTTTTGGGCAAACAGTAGGGCATCTTTTTGAACAATTGCGTAATGCTCGCGAGGTATCTGAACATGCTCCAGATTCTGTTTTAGTACAGTAATGGAAGAAAGGGCTTTTTCCACAAAAGTTACATGGCGGGCGCCCCGGCTCAATGCTTCCAAGCCCAGGCCACCGCTTCCGGAAAAAATATCCAGTACGGTCTTATCCTGTGGGAAATCCTGTAAAATATTAAAAATATATTCTTTTACTCTGTCGGTTGTTGGGCGTATGCTTAAATCTTTACTGCTCGTTAACCGTCTGCCTTTGTAGATTCCGGAAATGATTCGCATCGCAACGGAGCAACCCTAGATAAATAGTTTAAGAATGAGCCGGGCCTGGTATTTCTTTTTGTTGAAATTCCGTTGGTCAACCGCATTTATAGTTAACTTATGAATGGTCATATTTTTATCAGCACTGCCAAAAGCTTTTACTAACTGATTAAAGGAAGCGCTGCTTCCAAACAAGGTTGCATCAAGTTCATAAACATCCGTACCTCCTTCTCGTTTCAAGGCACGGGATTTCATATTTTTAATCGTTAAAGAACCATTTTCAGCCATGTACTTTAGCCAGCCTTCGGCATCTTGTACACTTTTAAAGGGGGCAGAAAGGGCTCCGCTACCAGATCCGGCAGGAGGTTGCAACGTTAATTTATACACACCCAAAATCCCGCCCTTTGGTCCGGGTCGGCTTTCAGTTGCCACAACCGTTATTTTATTGTCTTTAAATGTATTTTTGAGTTGTACATTTAATTTAGCAAGAGCGTCTCTGTTTTTGGCAAAAACTTCAAACATAAAATCGTTGCCATATAATAAGACACTGGAAAGCTTTGTCCTGGTAGCCGCAACATCGGTTACATCAGCTACTTTTGAGGCCTTAAATTTTGTCTCGGCCGCTACTGCTGAATACATTTTATTTCTTTTTATTTCTTGTGGAGAAGGTCCTGGTGTTTTTGAAGTATTTACAGGGGTGGCTTGTTTTACTACTTTTTCACTTTCTGTGTGGCCATTAAGAAAAAACAGCTTAACAACAAAAAACAAAACAATTAAAACGACCGCTATTCCTAAACCCATAAGAATCGGTTTATAATTTACTCCTCCCTGTTTATCATCATAATAATCAGGAATTTCTTCTTCCGTTGCTATTGGTTCGGGTTCTGGTTCTGGTATCTGGTTCGAGTCAGGAGTCGGGGGAGCTTGTTGGTCATTGAAGTTATCTTCAGCAATTGACGACGTTTCATCAACAATTTTTTCTTCCGGTTCATTAAAATCAAAACTCTCTTTAAGGTCTTCACTAAAATCCTGAGTAAGAAGATCTGCTGGATTTTCTTCTACATTTACAGGTTCTTCGGAAAGATCGGGGGGCTCTTCTTCGGGTTGGGTTTGGGCAAAAAGATCCTCATCCGGCGCGGGCTTTGGAGGGTTTTCAGGCTTTTCAGGCTTTTTTTCTTTATTCACTCCGGAAAAGAAATCATCTTCGCTAATCAAATCAAAATTTGCCATATTGGCCTCCCATAAACACTTTTATTTACCCACTAATACTTCGACGGCTTCTAACCCGGTTTCGGAATCTTGCAAAAAGGCAGAATGTAGCTTTTTGACAGGACAGGTAAATTCTTGTGTTATTTGTTTTTCAATTTCAGGGTTCAAGCTATCACCAAACATACTACAATTTAACATTTCTCCTTTTAAGGAAGGAAATCGTTCCAGAGTAACCTGAGCATCTAAAAATCTTTTCTTGCAAATTTCTACAACATTACTCTCTTCTGTAATGGCATCTATATAGGAATCATAAAACATCTCATTTACAAACATATAGGTTTCAATATGTTTGGTTTCCATTTTGAACACCAATGTTGGGTTTTCTGTTTGTGGAATACTTTTCTGGATTACATGTGTTGCAGGAACTACTTGCCCAAGATTTAAACCGTTTTTTTCTGCAACAGAACTCATAGCCTGCAAAACTTCTTTTTTAATGGCCAAAAACAACCATTCCCGATAACCGGGAAATCGAAACTCTGTTTGAGTATTAATTATTTTATAGTGAGACAAGTCTTCGGATAAATAATTTTTAAATTCCCACTCGACCTGAATCTGTGCCAGATCTTTTTCACTTTCCATGGGAAGTGCAACACGTTTAAACTGAGTATAATTTAAAGGCAAAACGACGGATAGTGAAACGGGTGAATCCGCACCTCGTTTTTTTTGAATCTGTTCGCTCATGAACTCAAGTGCTCTTTGAGTGATCAGCCCGTCAAACCCAAAAGGATAAGGATATTTAATACGTTCAATGCTTTGTATATTATCTCCTTGGGCGGTACTCAAAAAAAGTGCTGTTTCAGAGAAAGAAATTCCAATATGATCAATCATACATTTCCCAGAATAGAAAAAGGGAGGGCATGCCTCCCCTAAGTAAGCTAATTATCGTTTATTCTTCCCAGCTTTTAGAATCTTTATAGATATAACCAAAATTTACAATCTTTTTATTAAAAACACCATATACTCGCTGAGTTGTTCCCTCTGATGCAAATAAATAAACATCTCCAAGTGCTTTTTCTATGTCGCCATAGGCATCATCTTTAGCGCTTTTAAGTGAATTAAGCATGCCATTGAGTGTCACAATATCTTCTTCGAAATTAATAATACCTTTAGGAAGACGACGAACTTTAGTTAGCAGGCTATCATATTGTTGCAATGACCCTATCAAATTGTTATTCAGAGAATCCAAATTACCAAAAAAGTTCTCAGAATAGGCTTGCTTAAAAATACGAATTCCATTTAGGCCGTTTTCTGCCAAACTTTTCATTGAGTTGAAACTTTCATTTCCCTCTACATCTGAACTCAATTTTTGTAAATCATTATAGGCATTTACAACGCTAATATCTGCGAATTTACTGATTATCTCTTCGACTTCTTTATACTGGATAAAGATATCCGTGTTTTTACGTAATCGTTTTCGGATAGCATAGGCTTTAGCCTTAATATATTGCAGTGTATCTAAATAAGCCTTAAAAGCCGGTAATGCATTTAACCCCTTTACTTGTTCAGAAATAGCAGAAAGCCGGCTGTTTAATTCCGGTACCAATACCGGACTTTCAACCTGAACATGCATAGAATCTTCCGGAAATAGGATTTTAATTTGATCACCGGTAACAGGACAATAAAAGTTATCTTCAGTAAGGTGTAAGACCATTGAATCCGCATCCGCCAGGCGATATAAAGCCCGCTGGCTGGTTACAAGATAATTGCCTAAAAATTCCTGATATTTTGCATCCAGAGCTTTTGCTATTTCATCACTTTTGCCAATCGCCTGATTAACATTGATTTGTGTGATTTTTTTAAAATGTTCATCTATTAATTTTCTAAAATCTCTTACACGGTCTCCCACGCTGGTGACGTTTACCAAAGAAGAGCGTAAAACCGTTTTGGTAAAAGCTTCTAACCTGTCCGAAATTGGTTTCCATTCTACATACAAACCATTCGTATTAATATTTCCTATCACTTTTTGAAGGGTATCTACAACGGCCTTGGTCCGGGCGGCACCGCTCTGTAATGAATAATCGGACAAATCCTGACGCAATTGTGCCAGGGAGTCTAATAATGCCGTGGCCTTAACATAATTTGGAAATTTATCGATGCCGCCGAGAGCGGCTATTTGAACTTTCAGATTTTCTGCTTCATTTTTGATGTCTTCGTACAAACGGAAATTATGTCGGTTATTATCGAGGTCTTCACGGATCTGATCCATATTTTCATTAATAACGCGCAACGAGTGGATAAAAGGAATTTCACTATAGGCATCTAATAATGACGTAAGCTCCCTCGTATTATTTACTACATCCTGTAATTTCTGCAAGGATGAATCCTGACGAACAACCCGTAATAATTCTGCCGGATCCGTTGTAAATGTACCTTTGATCTTCTTGTAGAATTTTTCAGCCTCATAAATACTACTCATATTGCTGTGGGCTACATTCATTTCCTGATTTTCCTGGTCCCAAATCCGGCCAGGAATAATAATTACAGCTATCAAAATAATCGATAACAGTACGATTACCAGTTTTAAAATGATGGAACCGCTACCCGTCGTTTTTGCCATTATGCCTCCAAATAAAGTATTTGATATTTTGGTGTTACCACTATTTTTCCATTTTGTAAAAAAACAAAGACAAGTTAATTAAATATAAATTTAATGTCAATCCTTTTTTTCTGTCCATAAAGGCAATAAATATAACAACTTCCGTTGTTTCTTTTTGGCCCGGTGTAGCTAAAAATCCGTTTGCATCGCTTTTCCTAATTTTCTTAGATTAGCTTGTACAGAGAGCTGTCTCGTTCCAAACTCTCTTTTGGGGCACTAAAAGTTTGCTTAATTTTTTATGAACTTTTTATTTATGGAATCCATTTATGTTTAAATATATCCCGATTTTTATTGTTTTTGTTCTTGTTCTCAGTTGTTCTAAAAAGAGAATTCCTTCCAAAATCCAAACCATCAAAACCCTTGAGTACAACCGAAACAATAATCCGCAAGACTGGCAACAGTTATTTACCGGACTCAACGACACTAGTGAACAAGTAGAATTAATTCGCGCTGCCGGAAAGACCAAGGCTGTGGAGTTGCTCCCTATTTACCGCTTTGTTTTGCATACACAACCTAATCACAGCCAACTTGCTCCTCTTTATTTTGCCATTGGCTCCACAGGCTCGGCAGAGGCGGAGTCCCTATTGTTAAAAATTCCTTTTCCGTCAAGCCCTCCTTTCTTACAAAAAGCTTATTTAAACGCGTTGGCTTTGTGCGCTACAGATAATGGGTACCGTTTTTTATTGAAACGGATTCAAGCTGACAATCAAAACCCAGCTCTCTATTCAGCTTTAGGTCGAATTCTTCGTAAAATGCCCAGGCACCGTTTTTTCCCGGATTCTATAACGGAAGCGAATAGCTATTTTGTTTCCCGCAGCAGAGATTTCAACCATCTTCCACAAATGGTTAACGCCGCGGTTTCTTTTTCGGACGACGCACGTATTCATCTTTTAAAGGCACTTGCGAGCTGCGCCTCTGCAGATAGCGCCCGGTTTCTGCATATACTTCGTTCAGACAGTCTGGCCATCCCCATGCTAAAGAGCTTATTCCTTTCGGTGCTTACAAAAAACACCTTTTGGACAACCCCGTTTTATGCATTAAAAATCATCCCGGCCCTACATGACTCCGTTCTGAGTGCGGCGGCTCTTAATCGGGTGCATGCAAAAAATCCCCATCTACGCCTGGCAGCTTGTGGTGCAGTGGTTGCTTCAGAACCAAAAGATTTATCCGTTCCTTTTTTACTACAGGAATTACAAACCGAAAAAAACGAGTATCTTCGTGGCCAATTATTGTTGCTGTTGGCAAACATCGCTCCCGAGGTTGCCTATCGAATCATCATGCAGGATTTGGACAAAGGTAGTGACGCTTACCGGGCAAGTATGCTGGATGCACTTGCTGCCACAAAATTAAAACCTGCCATTCGTACCTTACATCAATTTTCAGCTGTGACCAACGCCCGGCTTGCTAACCGTGCTTTTGACAACCTGGTTAACTTAAAAAAAGTACACCGTTCCGATTATAATGCCCTTCTTAGCAGCCAGTCATTCAGTTCGGTTGCTACAGCCTTAGGCTGGCTAAAAAGCCAAAAACAAAAATTACCGGCCCAAAAGCTTCTTTCTGTATATAAACGCTTTTCCAGTGCAGATGCTTTTGAAGCTCAACGGGCCGCGCTCGAAATTTTATCTGCTATTTCTTTTAAGCCGGATACAAGCGCCCAAAATATTTTGTGGAACAGGGCCGGTCATCCCTTTTTGCAGCGATCTCTTAAAACCTTTTTTCCAAAAACGAACTGGTCCGGCTTTAAGGAGTTCTCTTATTTACAGTATCTACCCTCATTTTTACATCCGGATTCGATACCCGATTACCATACGAACCCTTTCGTCGAAATCAAAACAGTTCGTGGAAATATAATACTGGAGCTTTTCCCCAAGGTAGCACCTTTAACAGTACATCATTTCCTGCATCTTGCACAAACCGGTTTTTACAACAATCTCACATTCCACCGTGTTGTACCAGACTTTGTTATTCAAGGCGGCGACCCGCAAGGAACGGGCTGGGGAAGTACGGCCTATTTAATTCCTTCCGAAGATAATGACACACCCTTTGTACGCGGCAGCATAGGAATTGCCACCTCCGGATTTGATACCGGCGGCTGCCAGTTTTTTATTTGTCAATCTGCTCAACCCCACCTAAACGGGAACTATACCAATTTCGGTATCGTTAGAAAAGGCATGTTTATAGTCGATCAAATACTTCCTCAGGATAAAATCCTGTCCATCAGCAGAATCGAGCGTCCATGAAGCAGGTTCTTTTTAATCGAAAAGCCAATGTAAAAGCCGTTTTGTTTGTGGTGGGAATTTTGCTGATTGTTTCCGCAATTTTTTATTCTCAAAAATTAGTGAACACGCTCAAAGAAAATTCTACCGCTTACACCCATTTTCGTATTAAAGTTTTTGAAAGCAATATTAACAACCCAAACTTAGACACCGATATAAATTTTTTATTTACAGATGTTATTCAGGGAGCCGATTATCCCATTATTTACACTGACACCGAGCGAAGGCCACAAAGCTGGACCAATCTTGGGCCAGATCTGGATAAAAAGCAACTTGCAGACATAACTCCCGAAGACAGCATAAAATTAGCCGGCTTATTACACGAAATGGCCTCACAGAACGAACCCATTCCAATTACATATCAAAACAATATTGTACTTGGCTATTATTATTACGGCCTTTCTCCTGTTATCCAAAAACTACAGCTTTTTCCCTTTATTGCTATTGGGGCTGCCGCCTTATTTATTTTAATTGGCTATTTTGGATTTTCGTATATTAAAAAGAGCGAACAACGCTTTATTTGGGTTGGAATGGCCAAAGAAACAGCCCATCAGCTAGGTACACCCTTAAGTTCCATTTCTGGTTGGGTTGAGCTTATAAAACTGGATCCGGAAATGCTTGGCACAGCTGTTGACGAAATTAACAAAGATTTAATCCGGCTCAATAAAATTGCCAATCGTTTTTCCAAAATTGGTTCGGTTCCGACCTTAAAATCATCCGATTTAATACATATTGTCGAAACCGTTATTGAGTATTTTCAGCGACGATTACCAAATATGCAAAAACGAGTAACACTTCATTTTGAATCACTAGTGAAATCTGCAATGCTCCCCTTAAACCAAGAGCTGTTTGAATGGGTTCTGGAAAACCTCATAAAAAATAGCATTGATGCAATGGAAGATCAGGCCGGTAAAATAGAAATTTCCCTTTCTTACAATCAAGAAAAACAAAAATACATTTTGGACGTAAGAGACAATGGCCGGGGAATTTCCCCACATCAAAAGAAAAATATTTTTAAACCCGGATTTAGTACAAAAAAACGCGGATGGGGCTTAGGTTTAAGTTTAGCCCGACGCATTATTGAGGAGTATCACGGAGGTAAGCTCTATTTAAAAGAGAGTCATCCCGGTGAAGGAAGCACCTTTCGAATGATTCTTGGTTAATACAATAGCCCTACTTGACATGAAAATAAAAGTTTATTTATCTTCTTTTTTCATGAGAAATAAAGGAAATTCTTTTGGGAACTGATAAACAATCTGTTTTTTCGGAATTAATTGAACCTCATTTGCCTTCTATGTATAGTACGGCATTGAGAATGACTCATAATAAACGTGACGCGGAAGATTTAGTTCAGGATGCTATGTTTAAAGCATTTCGCGCGTTGGACCAATTCCAGAAAGACACAAACTTTCGGGCTTGGATTTTTCGTATTCTCGTCAACACATTTATTACAGGATACCGAAAAGCCGTAAAGCAGCCACAAAAAATTAGTTACGACGAGTTGGAAGAGTTCTACCTGTATAAGCGTTTAGATGAAGAGGTAACTCTTCAGGAAACCTCAAAGGAAGAATTTTTAGAGCATTTTTTTAATGATGATATTAAAATTGCACTTGAATCATTGCCATATCAGTTTCGCTTAGTTGTACTTTTATGCGATGTGGAAGGCTTTTCTTATAATGAAATATCGAATATCATCGATGCTCCACTTGGAACGGTTATGTCTCGTTTGTATCGAGGGCGAAAATTATTACAAAAAACCTTGTGGAATTATGCCAAAGAAAGGGGATATATAAAAAATGGCTCCATCGCACGACAATCCTAAAAAATATAATTGTGCCGAAATAGAACAGCTCGCCCAAAAATATGTAGACAATCTCTTAGATAAGCAGCAAAGAAAATTATTTGATGAACATCTTGAATACTGTCTTCCCTGTGATAAAAAAATACAATTTGAGTTTAAACTTCGTGAAATAGTCCGCAATCATGCCCGGGATAATTACTCAACGGATTTTCTGCATTCTAAAATCAAACAGATTTTAGAAATTCCAAAATAGTTTTATTTACCCCCATTTTTTTTCTTTGCTCCACTCAACTGCAGCGGTTGATTAAATAAATAATTTTTAAATTTAATTTCATCAT
>JANTHG010000076.1 GCA_024762535.1 Calditrichaceae bacterium | reverse complement strand
AGGTTAACCTTTCCTGGGAAACCAATGACGGCGTAGATGGTTCACTGGATAATATCGCGGTTGCTACTTCTTCCAGCCAGAGTGGTGTATACACAAGTGCCGGAAATGCAGGTACTTCCGGTAACAGTACTTCCGGTACGGTTGTATCTAATTCTCTTTCAACCATGCAGTATTTTACCTTAGGTTCCATCAGTACAGACAACTCCCTGCCTGTTGAACTGGCGTCGTTTACGGCTAATGCGGATTACGGTAAAGTGGTACTGGACTGGACAACCGCTTCCGAATTGGATAACCTTGGTTTTAATATTCTCCGTCGATTACTGGCCGAAGAAGACAATTGGGAACAGGTTAATCCCGATATGATAGAAGGTCAGGGTAATACTTCACAGGAAACCAATTACAGCTTTGTAGATAACAAAGTAGTAGCAGGACAAACCTATGTGTACAAATTGCAGTCCGTTAGCCTGAATGGTGTTCTGGCGGATGAAAAAACAGTAGAAGTGAGCGTACCGGTACCCACTGAATACGCGCTCTTTAATAATTACCCGAATCCTTTTAATCCAACTACCAGCATTCGATTTCAGTTACCGGAAACAAATCGCGTGCAGTTGATAATATACGATTCACAGGGTCGGATTGTGAAACAATTGATTAATAATAAAAGTATGAGCCGTGGCGAGCACATTGTGAACTGGGATGCTACCGACAGAACAGGCAATCGGGTAGCAAGCGGAGTGTATTTCTATCGTTTTGGTGCAGGAAGTTTTGTGAAAATGGGCAAAATGATTCTGCTCAAATAAGCATAGAAAAAATGCCATAAGTTCTTGATTTATACATTGATTTAGGAACCGAATACCACTATAATTCGGTTCCTATTTCTTTATTTTAACAAATTGACAAGGTAGTTGTGGAACGAAAACAAACCTATTTATCAATAATACTTCTTTTTCTCTTTACGACTTTAGCATACAGCTCAGCCGATGTTCATTTTACTGTCCTGAAGAATACGTCACAAACAATTCGCTTAAAAGTTGTTTTAGACAAACCGGAAATTCAGACTGAGAATCAACATGTTTATGCTGCTTATAGTAATGCGAGTTATGTGGTAGATGAACAAAATAGTTATGTCCCTGTTATAACAAAATTAATAAATCTTGGTACCATTGGATCCGCTAATGTGCAGATTTCGAATCTTAAAAAACATAGCTTGCCCCTGGAAAATTATTTATTAAAGCGGAAGCAATCAGGTTTTAATACTATAAAATCAAGCGATCTTGTTCACGTACGTTATTTAGGCAAATTTCAATCGTTGCCATTGTATGCATTAGACTTTTATCCCGTCCAATATCATATCCAATCCAAGCAACTGGAATGGGTGTCGGAAGTGGAACTTTCTATTAGCCTTCCTGTGAAAAAGCAGTTAAATACCAGTAACACTGTTACACAGGGTTTGCCCCATCTGTATTTAAAAGACGCTTTGCTAAATGACAAAACTATTTTTTCTGAACCCGACCTTCAAAAAAACAGTACTATTCAATCTTCTGATAAACTGTTTAAAAGCTATGCTACCATTTTTAAAATAGAATTAGATCAGGATGGCATCTATAAAATAACCTATGAAGATCTGTTGGATTCTGATTTTCCGTTGGAATTGGTTAAACCACTTAATTTAAGATTATTTAATAAGGGTAAGGAGGTTCCGGTCTATTTCCATGGAGCCGAAGACGGCACCTTTGATGAAGGAGACTATTTTGAGTTCTGGGGGGAACAGAACAAAAAAACATTTTTGGCAGATCATCCCGATATGTATGCCGATCCCTTTACCGATGTGAATGTGTACTGGCTGGTAGACGGCCATACGCCGGGTCTGCGTTTAACCGAAGAGAGCGGTGGCCTGATCGGTAACACAGGCGGTTATATTTTTGAACCTTATGCTTACACAGAAACGCTGCATTTTGAACAAAATAGACATAATGAAAAATTAGGACAAAGTGGAATAGGCAACCCTTCCTATTTAGCGGACCACTGGTTTTATGATTCTGGAATCAGCGCGCCCGAAGGTATTGCGTATGATTTTTATCTGCCTCATCCCTTTGAATCCGGTAGTGATGTGGTGATTACCGCAGCTATGCGCGGAAAAAGTTATCGTAGTTCAGCAAATGAATTACAGGGACATCAGGTAGAGCTAAAGCTTCGGGGAAAAGGTGATGTGGCTAAATTGATTGGTCAGGTTAAGCCCGGAGATGGTTGGCAAAATCAGGATATGCGTTTTATAACCAATGCCGATTCCGCTGTAAAATTGTCACAATCTGTGTTGATTAACGGAACCAACCGCCTGGAAGTGGATATGTTTCAGACCGGTGTGACTGACATCGTTTTGCTCAACTGGTTTGATATCAGTTATAAAAGAAAATACCGTGCTTTTAAGAATTATATTAAATTCCATGTTGACCAGGAATTCTTTAATAATACGTATGTCAATTTGGGTGATAATATTCAGATCAATGTGGACGGGTTTGATTCCGAAGATATATCCTTATATAAATTAGGCGTCAGTAAATTGGTCAATGGTAAAATAGGTTATGTCTTAAATGATAATTTTAAATCCTATGGTATTTCTATTCAGGATCAAATTTTTGACCCCACCACAGAATATGTAGCTGTTACCGAAGAAGCTAAATTAAAACCTTTAAAGATTCAGCCGTTCAGGCGTTGGTATGAAGATAAACCGACCTGGACACTCATGAATACGGAGAATTCGGCGGATTATCTGATTATTACTAACCGATTGCTGTATGATAACGCGCTTAAACTGAGCGAAGTCAAAGCACAGCAGGGGTTGCATCCGTTGGTTGTTACTGTGGAAACGATTTACGATATTTTTAATATGGGGATTAAATCACCCCTTGCCATCAAAGAATTTATTGCTTACGCACTACATCATTGGAAGACGGATCATCCCTTAAAATATGTTGTGTTCGTTGGCAGCGCATCGTACGATTACAAGGGAGTTTATACCAAAGGGGCGGACCTGGTTCCCACCTTTATGTACCAAACCCAAAAATACGGTGCCGCCTCATCTGATTATTGGTATTCTCTCATAGATGGAGATGATTACATACCAGATGTCATCGTAGCACGCATTCCGGCAAGTTCCAATCAGGAATTACTAAACTATATTGATAAAATTGAGCATTATGGCAGTGGTGATGAAACAGGCGACTGGCGGAATACTGGTCTGTTTATCAGCGGCAATGACAGCAGCTCTTCCGGGGATAGAGAAGCCATAACTTTACAGCCTATTTTCCGGGCTCAAAATTTACGATTGATTAACCAGCAAATTCCGTTCTCTCTTTTTGCAGAGCGTTTGAATACGGTTAAAGATCATTCGGTTGTAGGGTATGATCCTCATTTTGGAAGCACGACAGATTTGATAGAATATTTTGACAACGGTTTATCCTTTGTGAACTTTTTTGGTCACGGCGGCGGAGGTATCTGGGCCGATGTAAGCCTGCTGAACCTTTCGGACGTGGACCGTCTGAATAATGGCTACAAGCTACCCTTCGTATCCAGTATGACCTGTTTTACGGGTGATTTCAGCAATCCCGGTCGTTTGGGGCTGGCTGAAAAATTGCTGCTTTCCGAACAAAAAGGGGCGATTGCCGTATTGGGAGCCTCCGGAGTTGGCTGGAAGTACAACGACTTTGCCATTGAATGGAGTTTGTTTGATTTTTTGTGGAATAAAAACCTGACCTTTGGCGAGGCCGTGGATTTAATGAAAATTTATTATCTCGCTAATCCGGTATATGTAACTGAACAAGAAGATTTTTATACGTATGGCTATGGCTCTTTAAAGCATTCCATGGTTAGCCAATATAATTTCCTTGGGGATCCTTCACTTAAAATAGCACAACCAAAAAGTAATTTGCATGTTCAGGTTTCCAATCCATCACCTGTCGCTGGCGATACAGTGAGCATTACGGTCCGTGGATCATTGAACGCAGGCAGTGGCCGATTGCGCATAGAAGATCAAAAGGGGAATTTGGTGTTGGAACAGTTCTTTAACTATACGCCTGATCAATCGTTCACCTTTCCTGTGCCGGATAACAGTGCCGGATCACTTTATACAGCCAAAGTTTATGTGTCGGATTCGGAAGGTGACGCTTCCGGCGCAGTCAAGATAGCGGTAGAACAACCGCTTATTCGGCGTGTAATGCTGAACCCAGCAGAACCCAAAGTGAATGAACCGATACAATTTACTATTTCCGTAGATAGTCATCAGCCGGTAACACAAATGCAACTGCTAAACTTCCGGAACGATAATGTGGTGTATGGTTCTTCGACGCGGATTGATATGAGTAGAGTAAACGATACGCTCTTTCAATCGGTTCAACCCTTTAGCGGATTTAATACGGGCGGTGAAAAACTGTTTGACATTTCCATTTTAACAGCAGATGGTAAAACCAAACTAATCCGTCGCCAAAAGTTAAGTGTTACGGATACAAGGGCAGATATTTCTTTTGTCCCTGGCAGCCTTACGTATACGGGCAGCGCTTCTCTGCAACTTCGTTTTGATGTTGAAAACAAATCGGACAGCAGCCTTGCCAGCTTTACACTTGCCTGTTACGATACACTGGACTATACAAATAACCAACCTTTCGCAGTTTTATCTGTACCACTGAATGCTCACCAGAAGAAATCGGTCATGGTTGCTTACAATCCTGCGGATATAAAGTCTGAACGTGCGTTTTCCATTTTAGCAGATCCGGATAATGTGATTCCCGAATCCAATGAACACAATAATATTATTCAGGCGGTTTTACCGACAGATCGGATATTTATTGATCGAAATATGGGCACCACGACAGACGGATTAACCAACAGCTCTATTGCGCTTTCTCAAACCTGGGAATACCAAATTTACCCCAAAGCTCTCCCGGTTTCTGCTGTAGTCCGGTTTACATCGGAAGATCTGTCTGAATTTATTCAATCTAAAGAGCAGGGCGGACTTAAATATGTTCCTTTGGCCACAACCACGGATACCAGCGCCATAGAAATAGATTATCCGGAAACATTGGATAACTCAGATATAAACGCGACTCTGTCGGTTCGTATAGATACTTCCAAAATTAGTATAACCGATCGGGCAAATATTTCATTTTTTAAATTTGATCCCTTTTTAAATTTATGGTTCCGTGTGGAAAGTGGTTTGCATAGCGATACAGTATTTACTCAGGTTGCTCGTTCGGGTAAATTCGCGGTCTTCAATGCCAACGATCATACGGCTCCGTCCATCGAAGTAACAGCCAATGGCAGACCTTTAATCAAAGACATGCTGGTCATCAAGAAACCGGCCATTTCATTATTGCTTCAGGATGAGAACGGCGTAAACTACACCCGCTCGCTTTCCGTATCTATCGACGACATGCCATTGGTAGAAGACGGAAAAGCGCTTTCGCAACAGGAAGTATCGATCCCGGACAGCCTGAAAAACGCTAAAGCGATTTCAGTAACGACCAGCCCCTCTTTATTACCCGGTAAACATAAGCTAAAAGTTAATGTTGCCGATGTAAACGGGAATATGTCTTCCGAAGAGTACGCTTTTGTGGTTACAGACGGTTTCGGAGACATCCGCGTGTTTGGCAATTATCCCAATCCCTTTTCCGACCAGACCATAATTTCCTTTTATGTGGATAGTGATAATGAAATCGATGATCTATCCATTAAAATATATACGACCTCCGGCCGTCTGGTACGTAGCACTATGCTGACTTTGGATGAATCGGTAGCAACGGATAATGTACGAACACCCTATTATCATGAACTCATCTGGGACGGGACTGATGATGATGGGGTACAAGTGGCCAATGGGGTTTATTTTTTGGTATTAAGCGGCAGTTATAAAGGCAAAACCATAACGCACACATTAAAGATTGCAAGATTACAATGAGAAAATTCATTCTTCTAGCCATAATATTTACATTACCATTTGTGGTATCTGCACAAAGTTCACGCTATGCCGGTTCGGTTATGGAAATGGGTGTGGGAGCCCGCGCTCTTGGGATGGGGAGTGCATATGTGGCACTTAGTAATGATGTAAACGGTGCATCATGGAATCCAGCAGGTTTGGCACTTTTGCCCACATTTCAGGCGTCATCCATGTATGCCAATTTATTCAACACATTGGAAACACAAAGTTATGTAGCGGCAGCCATGCCAATATTTGGCGGTGCTTCGGTGGCTGTATCCTGGATGCGGCTAAGTGTGGATGATATACCCAGATATGAATTTACCGATACGGATGCTATTACAGCCTATCAGCGCATCAATTTAAAAGCACAACCTTTAACCGCAGAGCCGGTGGACTATTTTTCCAGTTTTGACGAAGTATATACAATTACCTTTGCCAAATACAGCCAGATGAATCTGGATCTGGGCTGGCAGTATTTTGAAGTACCGATTGATTTTGGTTTCGGATTGAATTTAAAATTATTGAGACAGACTATTGATCAAAATACCGGTTCCGGAATGGGTTTGGATGCCGGGATGATAATGCGAATAGGTTTAAATGATATATTTACAGATCCATTGTACGGCGATCTGATTTTTGGCCTTAATTTTCAGGATGCCACGAATACACAAATTACCTGGGATACGGATTCCAAACACAAAGATAGAGTAGCTCATAATTTTAAATATGGATTCTCTTACGTACAGCCCTTGCCGTTTCTAAATAGTCGTTTTACGTTCGCTTTTGATCTGGATAGTCGTTATACTGGTGCAACACATCTGGGCGGAGAGTTTTTATATCATGAATTACTAGGTTTAAGAGCCGGTTTCAATTCCGGTTTTTTTACAGCAGGCGCCGGATTGTATCTATGGAAATTCAAACTGGATTATGCCTATCAGAGCCATGATTTGGGGAATTCACACCGTGTATCGTTACTATTCGGATTTTAAAAGATGAAATTTTTTTTATTGTTTATATCGGTTATCTTCTTAACCTATTGTTCTCAACCCGAAGGGGCTAAACCGAACCCCCCGGAATCAGTACACTGGGTTAACCGTGTTGAAGGCACGGATACAACGGAAGCAGAAGCCGGCATAGATGCCGCGGGAAATCCGGGTTCTGCATTAAATACTATTCAATTAATGTGGTATAAAAATGCTGATCAGAACTTGATTCGTAAATATAATATTTACCGCAGTGAAGATGAATTTGGTGCTGTCAACTATAAACGGATTGCCGAAAAAATAACCAATCAACCCGGTATTGTGGATACGGTTTATTTTGACGCTCAAGATTTATCATTAAATGTTCGATACTATTATTATATCACGGCGGTTGATAAAGATGAGCAAGAAAGCGACCCTTCGGATACCCTGGCTTATATGTTACTGGAAAAACCTTCCCAACTTTCGCTGAACGGTAATTCATCCGAAGTAACAGAGCTCCCGCTTATGTTTCAGTGGGATATAACTTCCGGGGTAACACCGGATCTGTATATTTTACGTATCGAGGCCGCAGTTACAGACAATTTCCACCCACTGGTTTTTGTAAAATATATCGCATCAAATTATGAAACACCGGAGTCTTTTATCTTGAATGGAACGGATATAAAGTCTAAATTCCCAAACGGGAACTATCGGTGGCGCATAGACAGTGTGGGAGAGAATAATTTAAACGGTCAAATCTATTCCGGGTCGGAATCGGATTGGTCTGCTTTTAGAGTTAACTGGAGTCATTAATGAATAAAAAGCTATTGTTTTTCTTTTTTATGTTAAGTGCCGGTTTATTTGCACAAGGTTTAGATCAAATACCTACCTTTAATCAGCCGCAAACCACGACCACTTTCTCCGATCGCCCGGCGCAATATATTTTGGGAACAGATGACATTTTACTGGTTAATGTAAATCTCTGGGGGCATGTACAGCGTCCCGGTATATATAGCGTTCCAAGTTCCTATACGCTGATTGATCTCATTTCATCCGCCGGAGGCCCGCTAAAAACAGCCCGCTTAAGCGACGTACGCATTGTTCGAAAAAATCAGGAAGTTATTCAGGTAGATATTGAAAAATATCTTAAAACAGGCGATATTAGCCTGATTCCACTATTACAGCCCGGAGATACGATTATAGTATCCGGTAGTATTCAGGATGTATTTACACGGATGGTGGCCATTTTTAGAGATCTGGCCATTATTGCCAATGTTTTTGTGCTTGCAACCCGTGTAAAATATTAAATTAAATGTTTGCTCCTGTAAAAAGATAAAGGAGGTACAATGAAAAGTTGGATTGTTACCGTACTGCTGATCATGATTGTTACCTTGCAGGTAATGGCGCAGTTGCCCAACAGTTCACGTGAACTAATGCATACACAAACCGCGTCTACTATCGATGCAGGGCAGTTGCAAATTTTTTCTGATATGAATTTTTACACCAAAGCCGGTAATTTTATTGGTTCCGGTCAACCGGTTAATTTCCAATCAGTTAATTACTGGCTGGTAGCCGGGAATGCTGTGTTTTCTTATGGAATTAGTGAGCATTTTGATGCTTCCCTCGGTATTCGGGTCTATCAGGATACCCATTCACCCAATGAATATAATTTACCCGGAGATTTATTCCTAACTGTTCGTACAGGTAATTACTCTTTTGGGCGGCGTCATTTTAACGGCGGCTTTCTTACCAGTTTTCGCATTCCGGTTGGCAAAGATCATAATTACCCATTTGCCGAATATGCCAGCGGTGCTTTTGAATATGGATTCCTGGGTGCTCTTTCCTTTTTCGCAGATCCTTATTTGCCGCATCGCGCTTTTAATATGCATTTTAATATGGGCTTTTGGAATCACAATGAATCCGGTAAAGTGCTTTACACCTATCAGTATGATGGTTATGGTCATTCTATGGGAGACGAACTGGTGGCTACGAAAAGTTCTAAAGACTTTCGTATGGCTTTAGCTGGTGTAATCCCTGCAGGTCTTTTTGATTTCCGTCTGGAGCTTTCCGGGATTTTATATATAACAGAACCGGATAACTTTGTGTACAGCGCAGAAGAATGGGCCTACTTAAGTCCCAGTATCCGTTTCCGTGCTGCAGATTGGGTATCCATGGATATTGGTGCCGATTTCCGACTCTCTCCCAAAGACCGGCAGCAAACAACAGCAAATATCCCTGACATTTCCAAATCAGTAGATATGCCGCCCAACTACCCGGACTGGAAAATTCATATGGGATTAAATGCTGCTTTCAACCTTTCTGGAGGCAGCTCAAAGGTAAGATCAGATTATGTTCGCGAAGAAGCTAAAGAAAAAGTGGATTTGTTCGAAAAAGTAGTTACAGAGCAGGAAAAGGCCAAAGAAGTACAACAGGAAGTGGATAACCTTAAAAAGGTACGAGAAGAAGCGGAAAAAGAAATTGAAGAACTGAAAAAAGAGTTAGAAGACTAATTCTTGCGAAGTAGTAAAAAAATTAATATTTTAGACTATCTGTATAAATCTTACATCATTAGAAGTTGGAGGAGGTTGAGATGAGAAAGATCAGCCTGTTACTTTTGTTACTTTTTATTGGCATTGGCTTAAGTCAACCACCCAATGGCAGTAGAAGCCTAATACACACTCAAAGCGCGCGCACGTTTGACAGCGGTCAGCTTGAAATCCATTCCAGTATGAACTTTTTTACCCGTGCGACAGAATTCATCGGCCAAACGAATCCTCCACAAAATTTCCATGCTGTAAATTACTGGCTGGTATCCGGTAATTTAGCGATTACTTACGGCATTTTGGATAATTTGGATTTAACCATAGCACCGCGTATTTATCAGGATACACATTATAAAAATGAATATAATCTTCCCGGTGATGTGTTTTTTACACTTAAGGGCGGTTCCTTTGATTTTGCAGGTCGTCATATGTATGGGGCCCTGATGAGTACGGTACGCCTTGCCACTGGTGAACAGCATAATTATCCATTTACTGAATATGCAAGCGGTGCTACGGAATATGCCTTTACAGGCGCCTTATCTTATTTTATGGATCCTTATTTACCGGAACGTTCCTTTAATGCTCATGTGAATGTGGGCTGGTGGAATCATAACGAAGCCGGTACCGAAGTGTATCCCGGTAAAACCGCTACGCACAATTCATCCGAATTGCAATATGCTCTTGGCCTGGTTTATCCAACGGCTTTGTTTGATTACCGGTTAGAAATGAATGGCACTTCATTTCTGGATCAGCCCGATGAATTTGTGTACAGCCGGGAAAATTATATGTACGTGACACCCAGTATCCGATATAATGCCATGTCCTGGGTTTCAATGGATTTGGGTGTGGATATTCGTGTAAGCAGCAATGTGGATGAAACTTCCGGAGTTCCCCCGAAAACCAATCCTGATATGAATTTGCCCAATTACAGTTCATGGCGCGTTTTTATGGGGCTTAATCTCAAGGTGCTTCCCTTTACCACCGGTACCCAATCCGAAGCGGAAGTACAGCGGGATGAATTCAAAAAGCGGGTTGAATTCTTTCAGAAAATTGTGGAAGAACGGCAGCAGGCCGAGGATGTTCAGGAAGAACTGGATCGCCTGAAAGAAGAACGAAAGGATGCTGAAAAAGAGTTGGAAGAACTCAAACAGATTATGGAAGAACAAGACTAAATTTTCGAGTCCCCGGTTCTAACGAACCGGGGATTTTTTTTGCTCAAAAGTCGCCCTCCGCCAAACTTGATAAGCCCGCCAAAAAACGCTAAATTCACCAGATGTTAAAAATACGGTCAAATTAAGTAATTCTATATGGATATAAAACTACAAAAGATCGATGATCAACCTCTGATTCGGATCAATATTTTTAAGCGTCAATCGCATTTGGATTTAAAATATCCGGTTCAGGATTTTGAACTGCACACCACAACCGGAAAAAGACTTTTTGAATCGGTTGAGCATAACGGATACTGGCGTATAAAGGTCAAAAAAGCCGAACCGCGCCGCTATGATTATTATTTGATTTTACGGGAAGCGGAAAAAAGGACTTCGTTGGAAGAGGATCTGAAAACCTTCCGTAATGTGATGCTGCAACACGTGGGCGGCCGGGTTATTTTGAATGACAAACCCATCACCAAAAATGACAAATACATGTTGATTGCCGGTCCCTTTGCTTCGGAACGGGAAGCGCGTCACCATTCCCAGGATTATGCGCAAATGAGCCACTGCCGCATCTATCGGCAAATTGCTGAAGAAGGAAAAGGAAGTATTGAGATATTTGACCCTCAGTATGAACACTTCACGGAAGTGCGCGACGGAATTGTACTCGAACCTAAGAATAGAGATAGTTTTTATGAATTGCGCCATTTTAAAATTCATACTTCTTCCGAAGCGCATTACCAGCAAAAAAACCTACATTACCGCGGTCGATTATTGATTACTATTGATGAAAACAACACCCTGCTTGGCGTTAGCGAAATTGGTGTAGAAAATTATCTTGCCGGGGTTCTGCTTTCCGAACTGCCCGAAAAGCCTCCAGTGGAATTTGCCAAGAGTATGGCAGTTGTGGCCCGCAGCCAAGTGTTTGCCCGTTTGGGACAAATGCATGCGCAGGAAGGGTTTGATTTTTGCAGTGACAGCCATTGCCTGCGCTATTATGGTCGTGGCGAAGTGACACCCGAAATTGAAACAACGCTTTCTGAAACACATGGTATGATTTTAACGACAGATACGCATGTGTGCAATGCCTATTTTAGTTATTCCTGTGGTGGGCACACGGAAAATGCTTCGGGCGTGTGGTATAATGTGGACAGCGATTATATGACCGGTAAATATGATATGGATGAAGCAGATGCTCCGGCCTTGGATTTAACACAGGATATGGATGTCGAACAATGGATTTTGGACAGGCCGGAAGTGTTGTGTAAAACGTCAACTTCCGGGTGTGATGATGAGCTGGCCTGCGATGCCTTTCGCTGGGAATTGTTTTATACCCGGCAGGAGCTGGAAGAAATCATCTATGAAAAAACGGGTGAAGAGCTGGGTACAATTTACGAACTGATTCCTGTTTCCCGTGGTGTTTCCGGGCGGATTAGAGAACTGGAAATTTTAGGCAGCTTAAAAAATGTACGCATTCGGGGTGAAATGAATATCCGTTCAGCTTTATCTGAAACGCTGCTAAACAGTTCTTGTTTTATGGTTCGGAAAGAGATGGATATGGATGGCGTACCGCTCAATTTTACTTTTATCGGCGCCGGTAAAGGCCATGGCGTTGGCCTCTGCAAAGTGGGGGCTTCCAGAATGGCAGCCAAACAAAAAGATTTCCGCGATATTCTGGCGCACTATTTTGAAAAATGTGAAATTAAAAGGATTTATTAAATGGCAGATACCCAAACCGCTGAATTATTACAGGGCTTTTCGGAACGATTAAGCAAGCTCCGGAGTTATCTTTGACTTAGATAAAAAAGAAAAAGAAATCAAAGAGCTCGAATCACAAACCATGTCCGATAGCTTTTGGCAGGATAATGAAAAGGCGCAGGCTGTTCATAAAGAAATAACGGCCCGAAAAGTTTGGCTGGATGCTTGGAATGCCTGCCGTTCCAAATTAGACGATTTGGAAGTATTGGCCGAGATGGTGGAAGAAGAAGCCGACAGCGCGCTCGAAGCCGAACTACAAAGCGAAGCCAACAGTATCGAAAAAATGATTTCGGATTTGGAATTTAAACGCATGCTCGGCGGCAGGGAAGACCCGAAAAATGCCATTTTAACGATCCATCCCGGAGCGGGAGGTACAGAAAGCCAGGACTGGGCCGAAATGCTGATGCGCATGTACTTGCGTTATGCCGAAATCCATAAATTTAAAACCGATATTCTGGACTTTCAGTCCGGTGACGAAGCAGGGATTAAAAGCGTTACCATTATGGTAACCGGATCCTTTGCTTATGGTTATTTAAAAGCTGAGGCCGGTGTACACCGGTTAGTGCGTATTTCGCCGTTCGATTCCAACAGCAGGCGGCATACCTCGTTTGCTTCGGTGTTTGTGTTGCCCGAAGTGGATGACGATATCGATATTGAAATTGATCCCGGCGATTTGCGCATCGATACCTATCGCGCCAGCGGAGCCGGGGGGCAGCATGTCAATAAAACGGATTCGGCTATCCGCATTACGCATCTGCCAACAGGGATTGTGGTACAATGCCAAAATGAACGTTCACAATTCAAGAACAAATCCACAGCTATGAAAATTTTGGCATCCCGTTTATATCAGCAAAAATTAGAAGAACAACGCGCCAAGCAAAAAGAAATGGAAAGCAGTAAGAAAGATATAGCCTGGGGCAGCCAAATTCGTTCGTATGTGTTTCATCCTTACAACATGGTTAAAGACCACCGTACCAATGAAGAAACCAGTAATATTCAGCAGGTAATGGATGGTAATTTAGATCGTTTCATTGAAAAATATCTCGCGGAATTTGGCGGAACCGGAAATTAACGTTAAAGATAAAAGGAGTCACCTTGG
>JANTHG010000075.1 GCA_024762535.1 Calditrichaceae bacterium | reverse complement strand
GACTACACCGCCTCCAACCCAATACAGCCAGCCGCTTCCTCCTCCGCTGGAGGCTTTTTTTACACTTTTATCGGATCCGGAATATAGTTGAACCGGTTTGAGAGTAACGCGGATAACCTGATTTCTGCTGGCAACCAAGTTTTCCTTAAAACTTTGATATTTCTCTTTTTGGATTACTACGGATAGTTTACTACCATCAACCGCTTTGTATTGATAGGGCGTTTTACCCATTAATTTGCCGTTTAGTACAACTTGCGCTCCATCGGGTTGCGAAACGAAGGTAAGGGTGAACTGTTTTTGGACTGCTTTTTGTGGAGTTGCCGCCACAGAGGGTTTACCTGCCAGTTCATCGGCAACGGATTTCATCAGGCCAATCAGGCCTTCAATTTCGCCGGTATAATCACGGGTAAGTGATTTAATAATTTGAGAGGTTTCCACATCAATCAATGTAATGTCTAATGTGTACAATTTGCCAAGCCGGCCTACGGTTCCGGCCACCATAGCTTCCACACCCAAAATTTTACCGGCTTCTACCGCACATTCCGCCGAAGTACAACCGCTCATCTGAAATCCCTGTTCCGACAGAATATCCTGCATCTGCCCGCGGTCCACAACCACAAAAGCGTTTGTACGTACAAGCATGGAGCGTAGCCGGTCTGTTAAGGTACCGCTTTCCTCTTTATTCAAACTACCGCGGCTTTCTAACTCCATAACGGCTATATTTTTTTTGGTTTGTTGCTGTGCAAAAAGCGAGTTAACAAGACCAAAAAGAAATAATGCAATTAAAATAGTACTGATCTTCCTCATGTTATACGGTTCCTCTATTTTTGTATTGATATTCGTTGTCTCTAAGAAACAATCGGATTAAAATTATTAAAACTTAAGCTGTAAAGGTAATCAAATACTTTTTTTATTTCAATAAATGTACCATATTCTAGAGAAAACTTGCATAACTGATTGTCCATTTTTTATCTTACAAACCTGATAACTAACTTCTTGAGGAATCCCATGCGCACTAT
Organism: Calditrichaceae bacterium; assembly: GCA_024762535.1. Taxonomy (GTDB): domain Bacteria; phylum Calditrichota; class Calditrichia; order Calditrichales; family Calditrichaceae; genus JANTHG01. The sequence continues at coordinate 12,677 of JANTHG010000075.1, read as the reverse complement.
TTATGTTTTTTTGATACTTTTAATGGTTCAACTCCTTTTTGCACAAAATAAACGGATTGTTTTGCTGGAAGAAGCAACCAATGCCAGTTGTGGCCCTTGTGCTACCTATAACCCGGGATTTCAAAAATTTGTTACCAGCCATTTGGGTGGTGTTCTTTCCGTTCGATATCATGCCTGGTGGCCGGGCTCCAATGATCCCATGTACACAGCTAATACAACCGACAATCGAAATCGAATCAATTATTATGGCATCAACGGTGTACCCGGGTATGCCATAGACGGCCACTTTTACGGCGTGCCCTCCAATCCGGAATTAATGGAACGCCAGATGTATGAGCGCTTAAGTAAAGCAGCACCTGTGCGTATTCAGCTTTCTTCTGAGTTTAAAGAAGATTCTATTGCTGTTTCGGTGGAACTGGAAGCTTTGGAAGATGTGGCGGATACTACACTGCATCTGCGTGTGGCGCTGATAGAACGGCTCATCAGTTACAGCTCGGCCCCGGGTTCCAACGGAGAAAAAGATTTTGGCGATGTGATGCGCCAGTTGCTGCCTACGGCAGACGGATCCAAAGTGGAAGCCTTACAAGCCGGTGATCTGCTTACCCTTCAGTTTAAAACCGCTGTCCGGAATTCCTGGAACTGGGAAGATATGTCGGCAATTGCCTGGTTGCAATCCGATGCGACCAAAGAAATATTACAGGCGCAGATTGATTTTCCCACCAGCATCATAGAATCCGATTTGCCCGATTTGGATCTGTTGAGCGCTAATAGCGCCATGCATAAACCCTTTCGTATTGTTAACCACAATGCAGATACAGCGCATGTTCGGGTGCGTCTCGATAATGTGTCGGTTACAGCGGGTTGGACATATACGTTGGAGCAATACGGCGCGGAAATGTCGGAACTGGAAGCTGAAATTTTACCGGGTGATTCTCTCCTGTTTCAACTGAAAATTACGACCACCGATCGTGGTTCCATCCAGGCAGATATTTTTGCTGAAAACTTGGACGATCCCGGATTTTACGGTGAAGGGTACGGTTATGGTTTTACGCGTTTGTATCAGGGCGTTATTCCGGAAAACAACGATGTGTTGTTGGTGGATGATGATGGAGGAACGGATTATCAGGCCGGCTTTGAATCGATTTTGAATGAACTTAACATACACTATCTAACGGTTCCGCAAGCAGAAATCGATACTTTTCGTAAGCAAATAGATCTGACTCAGTATAAGCTGGTTATTTGGAACGTATCCTGGGGCTTTCCTACTTTTATTCCTTCCGATATCGATATTCTTAAAGCGTATCTTGATGCAGGAGGCAGTTTGTTGCTTATGGGGCAGGATATCGGATGGGATATTTTTGATAATAAAGAAGGAAGCAGCCATTTTCCTGAAGCGCAGGATTTTTATCAGAATTATCTTGGTGCATCCTATGTGGAAGACTATGCGGGCAGTGGCTCCATGACCGGAACGGCCGGGGATCCTATTGGCGACGATATGTCTTTTCCGTTGAGCAATCCCTACGGATATGGGAATTTTTATCCCGATGCCATTGCTTCGTACCAAAACAAGGGGCAGGTAGTACTCAATTTTAGTAATGGAAAAGTTGGTGGTCTCCGTTATGACAGTGGAACCTTTCGTACGGTTTATACCTCGGTTGGGCTGGAACAGATTTCCGGATCGGACAATCGCACGAAATTTTTAAATCGGGTGCTGGCCTGGACAGCCAATCTGACCGGATGGGGTACAAATAGCCAAACGCTTCCCTTTACCGTGGAATTGCAACAAAATTATCCGAATCCCTTCAATCCGGTGACAACCATCAGGTTCCAAATTCCCAATTCCCAGTTTGTAACGTTAAATATATACGATAATCTCGGACAAAAGGGGACAACTCTCGTATCCGGTAAACAGAAGGCAGGAATGCATGAAGTACAATGGGATGCAACGGGCATGGCAAGTGGCATATATTACTACCGTCTGGAAACAGAGCAGGGGATAGTACAAACCCGAAAACTTGTTTTACTGAAATAGCTCATCCTTAGGACAAAATCCACAAACAAAACAGATTGGGTGCATAAAATATTTTCTTTTATGCACCTTTTTTTCTATAGACGAACTTTTTTTATCCACTTTTATACAGATACTAATTTTTCAAAATATTTAGCCGATACTTCTTTGCTACTGACGAATAGTTTATGTAAAAAAAAAGTAGAAAGGGCGGTATCATGTTTCGTAAATCTATTATTATGACGTTTGCGATACTTCTGCTGACTATGAGCGGATTGCTTGCGGATGTATGGACAACGTCAATTATTACAACCAACACCACCTGGGCTAAAAACAATAGCAGCGGTGATGGGGTGTATGTAGTTGATTTAACAGCGGATACACTTGTTGTACAACCCGGTGTAACCTTAACCATTGAACCGGGTGTTACGGTAAAAATGCACAATGATGTAACATTTCTTGTTTATGGGTCGCTTGATGCGCAGGGAAGTGCTTCGGATTCAATCCTTTTCAGCGTAGATGATGCCAGCGGCAGCGCGACCGAATGGGGTGGAATTAAAGTAATTCCTTCAGATTCCTCATACCACAGCACGCTTTCCTATTGCAGAATTGAAAATGGTGATGCGGATGGTACCAGTTTAAGTGCTCCTGATTACAAAAAAAACGGGGGTGCCATCTTCTTCGGACAAAATACTACCTCAGGCACCAGTTTATCTCATGCCCTCATTCAAAACAACCATGCCATTGAAGGCGGAGGTGGCATAGGGATTGCCGGCGCTCCGAGTATAAATAGCTGCGTGGTGCGAAATAATTCAGCCGATCAATATGGCGGTGGAATTAGTTTAAAGGGGCCGGCGCCTACTATTTTGGCTAATCCTACCCTGAGTAATATGATAATTTATTTTAATTCGGCAAATGGGAGCGGTGGTGGCGGCGTCGCGTTATTTTCCGGAGCGGTGCTTAATATGCGTCATAGTCTGATTTTTTCAAACAGCAGTCCTAATGGGAGTGGAGGCGGTCTGTATTTATATAGCGCAACCACCGTTGCGAATGTGGTAAACTCCGTTATTGGCGAAAACACAGCTAACTCCGATAATCAGGTTTCGGGTGTAGCTAATATTACTTACTCCGATGTACAGGGAGGTGCTTCTGGTGAAGGTAATATCGACGCAGACCCGGAATTTATTGATCCGGATAATGGTGATTTCCATTTTAAGGCCAATTCAGCTATTGTGGATGCCGGTGATAATGATAATTCATCAGCAACCGATTTTGACGGGTACGCACGTCCTTTTGACGGCAACCGGGATGGTACGGCAACCGTGGATATGGGCCCCTATGAATATCAGAACACACCGCCGCAAATTTCTTCTTCACCGGTAACAGATGCAATTGAAGATCAGCTTTACAGCTATCAGGTTATGGCCAGTGACCCGGATACCAACGAAGTATTAACGTATTCACTTACCTCAGCGCCAACGTTTCTCTCCATTGATGCTTCAACTGGATTAATCAGCGGAACTCCATCTACGGATGAACAGGCCGGTGTGTATACAATTACGGTTCAGGTGGCGGATTTAAACAATGCAACCGATACACAAACGTATGAACTGACCGTTACTGCTGTAAATGACGCCCCCGTGGTTTCCGGTATACCCGACCAAACCGTTAATGAAGGCGAAACCTTTGTAACCATCGCCCTGGATGATTATGTAACGGATGAAGATAACAGTGATTCAGAGATGACCTGGAGTTATAGCGGTAATACTCAGTTGGCGGTTAGTATCGATGAAAACAGGGTAGCAACCATTGCGATTCCGGATACAAACTGGTATGGCAGCGAAAATATCACGTTTACAGCCACAGACCCAGGCGGACTTTCCGGAAACGACGCAGCCACTTTTACGGTTAACAATATCAATGATGCGCCGGTGGTTTCGGATATTCCGGACCAAACAATCGACGAAGGAAGCAGTTTTACTACTATTGCTTTGGATGATTATGTAACGGACATTGATAATGTAAAGGGAGATTTAACCTGGACATACAGTGGAAATACCGATTTAACGGTTTCCATTGACGATAGTCATGTTGCTACTATAAGCATTCCTAATGAAAATTGGAACGGGGCTGAAACGATTACTTTTACCTGTACGGATCCGGGTGGCTTGTCCGATTCCGATCCGGCCACATTCACTGTAACGCCAATTAATGATGCGCCAGTGGTTTCGGATATTCCGGACCAAATGATTGATGAAGGGCAGAGTTTTGTATCTATCGATTTAGACAGTTATGTAAGCGATGTGGATAACGCGGATACAGAGCTTAGCTGGACTTACACCGGAAACAGCGATTTGACTGTAACAATTTCCGGGGATCATGTGGCTACCGTTTCCACACCCAATGCAGACTGGAACGGCGCGGAAACCATAACGTTTACTGCTACAGATCCGGGTGGCTTATCCGATTCCGATCCGGCTACTTTTACGGTAAATAATGTAAACGATAAGCCTGTAGCCGTCAATGATACGGTTGTAACCGATGAAGACGTGGCGGCAACCATTCATGTGCTTGCCAACGATTCGGATATTGACAATGACGCCCTGACCGTACAGAGCGTAACCGATCCCGCACATGGTACAGTCGAAATTCAAAATGATACGCTCGTTGTGTACACGTCTCAAACCGATTGGAATGGTAACGATTCCTTTTCGTATGCGATGAGTGACGGAAACGGCGGTTTGGATACGGCGGACGTGTTTGTTACCGTGAACGCGGTGAATGACGCGCCGGTGGTGGCAGATATTCCGGATCAGGCCATTGACGAAGGCGGAACATTTACAACGATTTCGTTAGATGATTATGTGTCGGATGTAGATAACAGCGATGCTGAAATGACCTGGAGTTACAGCGGAAATACGGATTTAACGGTTTCCATAGATGAAAACCGTGTGGCTACCATTTCTGTGCCGGACAGTAACTGGTATGGCAATGAAGAAATAACGTTTACAGCCACAGATCCCGGTGATCTTTCCGGTAGTGATGTTGCCACATTTACGGTTAATAATGTCAATGATGCGCCGGTTGTGAGCACTGTTCCAGGCCAAACCATTGATGAAGGAGGGCAATTTGCCACCATCTCTTTAGATGATTATGTGACGGACATCGATAATACGGATGATCAAATCGTCTGGACCGTTAGCGGTTCGATGGATTTGGTCGTAAGCATCGATGCCAATCGGGTGGTTACAGTTTCCACCCCGGATTCCAATTGGTTCGGTTCGGAAAATCTAACTTTTACGGCTACGGATCCGGGCGGCCTTAAGGACAGCAGCACTGCCGTTTTTACCGTGAACGCGGTGAATGACGCGCCGGTAGTATCGGATATTCCTGATCAGAGCATAACCGAAGGGGAATCCTTTGTCACTATCGAGCTCGATATGTATGTTAATGATGTAGATAATGCGGATAGCACAATTACCTGGGCCTATTCCGGAAATTCGAACCTATCCGTGGAAATCAGTAGCAATCATGTGGCCACTATTAGCGTGGCGGATTCCAACTGGAACGGCAGCGAAACGATTACCTTTACAGCCACCGATCCGGGTGGGCTGAGCGATGCAGATGCGGCTACCTTTACAGTAAATGCCGTCAATGACGCACCGGTGGTCTCTACGATTCCGGCTCAAACCATTGACGAAGGCCAAACCTTTACCGCCATTGCCCTTGATGAGTATGTAGCTGATGTGGATAACAATGATGATGAAATGGTGTGGACGGTATCCGGTTCAACGGATTTGCTCGTAACTATTGATGCGAATCGGGTAGCTACTGTTACCATACCGGATTCCAACTGGTTCGGCTCTGAAACTCTGACCTTTACGGCCATGGATCCGGGCGGCCTGAAAGACAGTTCAACAGCCTCGTTTAGTGTCAACGCTGTTAATGACGCACCGGTAATTTCCGGGTTAAGCGGACAAACCATTGCCGAAGGAAGCACCTTTGCACAGGTTAATCTGGATGACTTTGTGGCGGATGTGGACAATCCGGACAGCAGCCTGGTTTGGAGTGTTTCGGGCACAGTCGAATTAAAAGCGACCATCAGTAATCGTGTTCTAACCGTGGATGTACCTTCGGCAGAATGGAACGGAAGTGAGACGCTGCTCCTGACAGTAGCTGATCCGGGCAGCCTGTCAGATTCGGTTTGGGTGGTATTTGAAGTGACACCTGTAAATGATTCTACTCAATTTGTTGCGGCTCTTCCCGCTTTGCAGTTTGCGGAAGATGATTCTTTGATATATGCCATCAGCAACTGGTATCCTTTTGTGGAAGATGTGGACAATCCGGATTCTACGCTGATTTTGACTGCTTACTCCGGTAAACACGTACAGGCTGCAAAAAAAGATGTAAACTATCGCTTTACAGCCCCGGCCAACTGGTTTGGAACGGATACCTTGCTGCTGACTGCCAGCGATGGGGTATCCACAGACAGTTCCTGGTTTTCCGTTGAGGTTCGTTCCCGCAATGATGCACCGGAAATTACAGGCCTGCCGGAAGAAGTCAGTTTTGACAATGACACCAGCTATGTGCTGACCATGAAAGAATATGCATCGGATATTGACACACCGGATTCCCTGTTAAACTGGGCTTTTAAGAGTTCTGTCGATTCCATCTTCCTGGATTATGATGTGGCTAAAACCACGTTGACCATTAGCGCGGCGCCTGGTTTTGTGGGTAAAGTAGTTCTGTTTTGTACGCTAAAAGATGATTCTCTGGCTGAAGTTACGGATTCGATTTTAGTGAATGTAACGCCGGCTACCGGTCTGGAAGATAATCTGCAGGGAATTCCCGAGTCCTATGCTTTGCATCAGAATTATCCGAATCCTTTCAATCCGCAGACCCATATAAAATACGCTCTGCCGCATGCGGGTCACGTAACCTTAACAGTGTTTGATGTATTGGGTCGTAAAGTTGCCACACTGGTGGATGCCCGCAAAGAAGCCGGCTATCATCTGGTTACCCTTGATGCAACCCAATTCTCCAGCGGCGTCTATTTTTACCAGATTCAGGCTGGGAAATTTGTACAAATTAAAAAGATGATTCTATTGAAGTAAAATCTCAGTAGATGGGCACTATAAAACGGAAAAGCCCCGGAGGAAATTTAGGATTTCTCCGGGGCTTTTTTATGTCTTTCACGAGCTTTTAAGTTTATCGGACTAAAATCAACTTGTGTATAACGGAAGCACCGGATGTTTTTATACGGACAAAATAAATTCCGGAGGCAACTTGTGTGTTAAAATCATCCTGTCCGTCCCATTCTTTGCTGAATGTTTGTCCATCAATCTTGCCATTAAAGAAGGTGCGTATCTTTTTGCCTGTAATATTATAAATATCGACAGAAATCGGATTTGAACTGTTTATTTGCGCTTTGATGGTCGTTGTTCTTGTAAATGGATTTGGAAAATTCGGATACAATTCAATAGAAGCCTTACCACTATCCGGTTCTGCTTCCTGTCCCGTACCGGTTTCTTTGAAAACGAGCTGATTTATATTAAATCCATTGTTCATGATCGAAAGTTTCAGCGTATTTATGCCTCTCTTCAGAAAAATTCTTCCCATATCCAACGTTTCCCAATCCTGCCAGCCCGAAGTCTGTGGAACAGATAGTTGGGTGATTGCCGCTTCTCCATTGACATCCAGCTGTAGCCTGCCCCCGCCGTTGCCACTTGCAATCCGTGCAGTTACGTCAAAGCTGTCTGTAAAGCTTACTTGTACCGTATATTTAAGCCATTCATTATTTTCGGTCCAGCCAATATCAAAGGGTTGTCCATCACTGTCTGAACAGGGTTCAATATCCACTCCGTCGTTACGTAAGGCCCAGCCTGTATTCCAAGCCGTCCAGGTTCCGGAAGAACCGTGATAGTCGGCAATATCATTATCGGAGTAGGCAGATCCGGCTCGTCCCAGATCGAATTCCGCCATGGGAAGGGTGCCTGGAATTTCATGCATGCTGTAAGGAATGCTTTCAGCGGACTGGATTTGACGAAACATGGCATCAATCACATCCTTATGGAAGTCACAGTTTTCAATTTTAGCATTTTCAGCAATTCCCATTAAGGCGTTAAAAGCAAAAGAGGAACTTGGTTTGCCGCCCTGACCCTTCCAATAGTTAAGCAAAGTTTGATAATCATCGCTTTTTTTAATCGACGCCGGACAGGATATGGATTCAATTTTTTTTAAGGGCCACCATGACCATCCGATATTATGGGATTCGAAGAGTCGAATAGCCTCCGTAAACCAGGCGTTGGAATTTTCGCCCGACTCTCCGCACCATAAGGGCACATTATACTGATTGCGAATGTTCAGCACCCATTGGATATCCGATTGATTATTGGTTGTCCAGTATTTATGAAAACTATATACCATGTTATTATCCCAGGGAGGGGTTAGATTTGTAAAATCATTGGCAAACCAGTTCCCTTCAATAAATATGATGTGTTTGGAATCGACTTCGCGGATCGCTGTAGTAATATCACGGTACAACTGCCTCAATGCTTGATTGTTGGGCAGATTCCAGTTGGTTTCGTTGATCAGGTCATAGCCACCAACCCAGGGCTCATTGGCATAACGTTCGGCCAGTTTCCGCCAAAGGGCTACTGTTTTACTGCGATTTTGAGCGCTTTCCCACAAGGAAGGTTTGGAATCATCATAATCCGAAATAGCTTTGTCGTAACCCTGACCACCGGGTGCGGCATGTAAATCCAGGATTAAATAGATATGATTAGCAGCACACCAGGACACCAGGCTATCTGTGAGTTCAAATCCGGTATTCAGCCAGGTATTGGTATTGGAATTGGGTTCTTCTTCAATAGGCAGGGTAAAGAGGTTGTAATGCATGGGCAGGCGAATACTATTAAATCCCCAGTGGGCCAGTGAATCCATATCCGCTTTACGAAAATGGTTTTGTCTCCAGGCCGCATAAAAGGATTCCGTATTCTGTTCGCCAATCAGCTCCATTATTTTGGCCTTGATCTCGTGTTGAGCAGAAGCAAAATCACTGGTTTGCATCATGTAGCCTTCCTGGATCATCCAGCCACCCAGTCCCATGCCGCGCAAGAGGACGATATCCCCCTGTTCGTTCACAATGTTTTTGCCCTGAGTTTTTAAAAATCCGGAGGCCTGAACCTGTATGATGCATAAAAAGACAATTATGGAAACTATTCCGAAATATTTTCTTAACATAAGTTCTCTCTGAATAATTAGTGAATTCCCTCTATACAATATAGTAAATCAGTCAACTCCAGCCTAATGTTCTTTATAGTGTTCTTTGTGAGTGCCTGTTTCTTTTATATTTATGTTCCTCAAGTTCGTTGCCAAGTGCAGAATATCCCACTTCAGAATGAGTTGTCCACCTACTGAAATCTTTGCTTTTTGCAGTAAGTTGTATATCCATCTTTTTGCCGGACAAGAGATTGGTGGCAGATGTTGGCCTGTGTTTTATTCCATTGTATAGCTGATCTTCATACCGGACCCGGGGCAATGTTTTGATGGTAGTGTTTTCAACCCTTCCAAGATATGCATTTTTTTAGCATCAAAAAAATAAAACAACCTGGCGCCATATCGCACCGTATATTATGTATCAATCAACAATATATTTGTACCCGACTCTTCACTTTCTTCAGCATGCCTTTTTCCCCGGTTTAATAGTTGTGCCTGGGCAAAAGCGCTGAAGGTAAAAGTCAGGATGATTAAAATCACAGTGATTTTGGATTGGAAAATTTTTAACTTTACTGTTTTCAATGATTGTATTTATTTTTTTGGCGAATGTAAAGCACTCTTTTTACTTTGGCCACTATTTCGTCTTTTTCATCTTTTATATCTACTTCAAGGTGCTGGAAATATTTCTGTCCGTTTGCGGTCTGTTCTTTAATGGCCTCAATAATAGGATCTGTAAGTACAAAGTGAGCCGTAACTTTTCCTTTCCCGGGTTTAATAAAATCGATACAAGCCGATTTATCCCATACAATATAATCCTTACCCAAAATCCGGATCAGCATTAACATATAAAAGGGATCGGTCATAGCGTACAGAGAGCCTCCGAAGTGGGTGCGGACATAATTTACATTATACCAACGTAGTTTCATTTGCACCACGATTTCCTTAAAATCCGGAGCGATACGATGAACAGATATACCGGTGCCCCAATAGGGAGGATATATATTCATAAGAATTTTAAATAAAAAAGGTTTCATATCATGTTTCCATTGTAAAACGTTTTAGATAGGATAATGTAGTTTAATAAAAAAAAGCCGGTTTTACCGGCCTTTTTTAATTTTAAAACGGAAATGATTTTACCAAATTACGATGCGTTGATCTTCCGGCAGGTACATCTTGTCACCCTGTTTTACGTTAAAGGCTTTGTAAAAAGGAGTGAAGTTAGACATCACACCATTTGCCCGGAATTCGCTGGGAGAATGCGGATCCGTCATTATACGCTGACGCAGGGCGTCCGGCCGGAAATTACGACGCCAAACCTGAGCCCAGCCCATAAAGAAACGCTGTGGGCCGGTCAGTCCATCGATTACAGGAGCTTCTTTGCCATTCAGGGAATTGATATAAGCCTTGTAGGCAATGGTCACGCCACCTAAATCCGCAATATTTTCACCAATGGTTAGTTTGCCGTTTAAATGCATAGAATCGATCGGTACATAACTGGAATACCGTTCAATCAAACGATTAGCTAATTTGTCAAATTTTTCCCTGTCTTCTTTGGTCCACCAGTCATTTAAGTTGCCGTTAGCATCGTACTTACTGCCCTGGTCGTCGAAACCGTGGGTGATTTCGTGACCAATAACTGCGCCGATTCCGCCATAATTAACCGCATCATCCGCTTCCATATTAAAGAAAGGTGGTTGTAAAATAGCAGCCGGGAAAACCACTTCATTCATTACGGGATTGTAGTAAGCGTTAACGGTCTGCGGAAACATGCCCCATTCATCACGGTCCACCGGTTTGCCTAATTTACTGCGATTGTACTCCATGTCAAAACGGTTGGAAGCGATAATGTTTTGCAGCAAAGCATCTTTATGTACTTCCAGGCCCGAATAGTCGCGCCATTTGTCGGGATAACCGATTTTGGTGTTCAATTTGGCCAGTTTAGTCAAAGCCTGTTTTTTTGTTTCTTCGCTCATCCAGGGTAATTGCTGCAAACGTTGTTTGTAGGCAACCAGCAAATTGTTAACCAGTTCTTTCATCCGTTTCTTGGCTTCGGGCTTAAAATATTTCTGAACATAGATTTTGCCGATTACTTCGCCTAAAGCGCCTTCCACTGTGCTCACACCGCGTTTCCAGCGGGGGCGGTTTTGCTGAATACCGCGCAGGGTTTTGGCATAAAAATCAAATTGTGTGTCAACAAAATCGTGGGGTAAATAGGAACCAAAAGCGCTGAGCGTTTTGAGTGTGAAATATGCTTTCCAGTCCTGTAAGGATGTCTGTTTAAACAGTTTGTTAAAATCTTTCAAATAACTGGGTTGGCGTACGATCACATCTTTGGCCTTTTCGAATCTCGCTGTTTTTAGAAAAAGGTTCATATCGAAAGCGGGTGTCAGTTTTGCCAGCTCTTCAATGGTAAACTTATTATAGGTTTTATTGCTGTCGCGGTTTTGCACACGGGACCATTGCGCTTTCGCAATCTTCTTTTCCAGCTCAAATATACGACGAGCTTTGCTTTTGCTGTCTTTCTGGCCGGCTAAATCCAGCATTTTTTGTAAGTATGCAATATAAGCTGTGCGAATGGAATCAAATTTCTTTCCGGGTTTCAGGTAGTAATCCCGGTCCGGTAGTCCTAAGCCGGATTGACTCATATGTACTGCATAGCGATCGGATTGTTTGGCATCTTGCCCCACCCAAATTCCCAGGGGACGGCTGATGCCGATGTCGCCAAGACCGGCTATAAATTTGACTAAATCAGTTTTGTTTTTAATAGCCTGTACCTTGTCCAGGTCCGGCTGCAAGGGCTGTAAGCCGGCTTTTTCAATCGCTGCCGAGTCCATGAAGCTGAGATAGAAATCACCGACTTTTTGTTCTTCGGCTGTCCGTTTTCCTTCTTTGTGTGCGGCCTCTTCGATAATCTGGCGCAGAGCTTTTTGACTTTCATCATACAATTTGGTAAAAGCACCATAATTGGATTTGTCTGCCGGGATAGGTGTATTTTTTAACCAGGTACCATTAACAGCTCGATATAAATCATCCTGCGGACGAACCGTAGAATCAAAATTCTTTTTTTCAATACCCGATTTAAGCTGAGGGCCGGAACAACTAATTGCAAGCAAAGCTAACAGTGCCATGCCGATGAAAGCTCTCATTGTACTTCCTTTCTTCTTAAATATGTAGTTAGTAGTTTTTAACATAAGCATATAATATACGAACGGAGGCCTGGAAGTTGCAAAAAATGAAAAAATATTTTAGAGAATTGCTAAGATAAATTTTGTTTCTTAGTTTATTTTAAGGAATAGAATTCTAGTGGTAAACGTTGGCTAAGTTGTAAACCAAAAATGAGGAAAGGGACAACATGAACGCGCATCACGAAGTTCAGGGCCGCCATGGCCTTCATCTGCTTGGAATCCGAAACTTAAATAATGCTTATTGGAACTTAACCACGCCTGCTTTA
>JANTHG010000074.1 GCA_024762535.1 Calditrichaceae bacterium | reverse complement strand
TGATTCTGGCCGTCAGTTGGTGGCTGGAAAGGTAACCGGGCATTAAAACCATTTTAAACAGTCTGTTGAGGGAATAAATATTTTTAAATCTGTTTTAACGCCGGCTAATGTAATTTAATTATTTTGGGAAAATTCGTTAGAAATATTCCGAAATACAATTCACAAATCTATTGGACAAAATAGTGGTGTTTTAATAGCGGTTCTCTTTAAACATAAGATCAGTTGATCGGAATGTTCCCCGATAAAGGCTTTTGCGCTATCAGAATAAACTTAAAAAAGTTAGTCATTCCCCCGAGACTCGGGTATACAGCCTCGAAAAAAGGAAGGTACCTATTGAAAATACAATAAAATCTTCAAGTATCAGCGATTTGGAGACTTACAGGTTTTTCCCGGAAAATACCATACGCTTTTCAGTTTCTTTTTCGCATTCTGAACCGAAACCGTTTTTACGGGTGGACCGACCAGGAACCAGCCCTTATGCGGTAAGTAGATTTCCGCCCACACTTGGTAGCTAAAGCGTAGGATAGAAAACATAAATCGCAGCCTACCTTGAAAAATGCGTTTCGCGCTATCCTTTATTTAAGTTTAAAAAATATTTCCGGTAGCTTATAATTAAGTGTGATACCTGGAAATACCTGTTGGAAAATTTTCCTTATTTCAGCAAAAGCATTCTGCGTGTCTGCTGAAATTTTTTCGCGGTCATCCTGTAAAAATAAATACCGCTGGGTAAAGCGGACATATCGATAGTCACTTCAAACCTGCCTGGTTGTTTTCTACTATTAAAAATAGTTTTTACCCTTTGTCCCATAATGTTAAAAACCACTATTTTTACATCTGATGCTTCTGGTAGCCAAAAAACAATATGCGTAGATGGATTAAAGGGATTTGGGAAATTTTGAGAAAGCCCGAAAGATTTTGGGATAGCATTTTCTTCTATGGTGGTCAAATCAAGTGTGAATGTCCGGGTTTCACTGAAAGGTCCCCAGCCGGCGGGGTTAAAGGCTTTTATATGCCAGTAATAACTTTTATTTGCCTCAAGCCCACTTAAACAAAAAACAGTATCCTTCAAAGAAGAATCTATGAAAGACGAATTAAACGAAGGATCGCTGGAATATTCTACAAAATACTGGTCAACTTTCGGAAATCCTTGATGCCATAATAAACACAGCGAATCGCCGGGAATTGTGACGTTTGTCTCAGGAGCGATAAGTGTAATCGCATCGGGTAAGGCTACCGTGGTAAAGTTCCTCAAGGCAGACCATTGACTAACGGCAGAAGCGTTTATTGCCATTACATGCCAGTAGTACATGGTTCCTGGTTCCAGTTTGCCCAGCATAAAATTGGACTGCTTTAAATCAGGAATATCTAGCAACATATTTTGAAAATTTGCATCCTTCGCTACCTGCAAAGCGTATTTTTCTGCATTTGGAACCGGATTCCATTCTAACAAAACGTCTAATGGCAAATCGGCAGAATGATCTATGGGCGATTTAAGAACAGGCGTTTGCAAGCTTCCCGCCGTCCCTCCTAAATAAAAGATATATGCCTCTGAACTTTCGGTGAATAGAACATTGGATCCACTCTCCGAATGCCAGTCAAAATCGTACATCCGCGCTTTCCAGTACACTACATCGTATGTGTCCAATCCCTCGGCATGAAAATAATTGGAAGGTAAATCCAAAACAATAGTATCCTGCTCAAATTCAAGGCCGGAGCGATCCCTGGAATAGGTGCGTAATCCGGGGGAATTAAAAGAGGGAATGGAATCGAATAAAACTTCTACTCTGCTAATGGTGTAATTCTCTTTATCAAGTGGATCGGGGTCGCCGTTGTTGTGCCATTTAAAAGGGACTTCCTGTTCGAGCGCGCTGTAATCCGCCGGTTCAATTAGATGAAACGGATTGGGCGGGTCATTGTGATTATCCAGATAAAACCCGAACCAGGGACTAAACTTACTGCTATCGATCATGTCTGTGGCTATGGCATGGAAATAGATTCCGAAGTTCTCATACGGTTCAAGCGAGAAAGACAGTGTATCTTGAATATCACCCCGGGCATCGTGCATGGATTCGTTCCAGGCTAATTTGTGTTTGAACTGACTGCCGATTAAATGAAGCGTCGCTAAAGTGTCTCCTTTTTTGCCGGTCAGGCTATCGGTGTAAACATTAAAACCAAACAGCAAGGAATCCAATTCATAGTCGCTGCCGTAATTTTTTGCTTTATTAAAGGCAATTACCGGATGATAACTGCTGTCCGGCGGAGAATAGCCGTTATCGGTATAATACCATAAATTTTGACTGGCGGTAAATATCTGCGATTCATGGGGAGCGCCGGGAGGAGCGTTACGATAAAATAAGCGTTGTATCCAGTTTGATGTATCGCTGTTTTGAATGGCGTGTACCCGATACAAATATACGATACTATCGTGTAAAGCGCCGGCCGGAATGGTGTATTCGCTATTTGCTGCTGAAATCTGCGCGCTCATCACGCGCGTTGCGCCTGATAAATATTTATCATTAAACTCTTTATCGCTTATCCCGGATGTCTGCGCTATGGTTCCGGAAACGTCATTGCTAAAAACTGGATTTCCAATGTTTCTGATATTCGTCCAAACTTCTACTTCAAAAAGATCTGGGTTTCCGGATAAAACTTCCCATGTGCCGGTTACCACCGACCGGCTTTTCAATCGCTGGAATTGCCTCGTACCGTCAATAGCCAGGTTTCCAATCCGTAAAGGATTTGTCTCAACGTCCGATCCATCCAAACGGACAAAGCCCCATCTGGAAAAGGCTGGTACGGTTATGCTCACTCTACCGGCACTTTGATTAACAGCAAGCTCCGTACCGATTTCCGTTCCTTCCGGGTTGTCGATAGAATACCAGGTGGCATTAAACAGGCGATTGTACGAGAAAGGAGAGACGGCAAGTTCTACCGTAAAAGAAGTAATCGGAATTGGTTGCCGCGTGGCCAGGTTAACTGAGTCGGCCAGTACCTGATACAGATAATTATGAGCGGTGCTGTCCTGATAGCGAAAAAAACGAACGTATGGGGGAAGTGGTGTAGAAAACACTTCATGCGATGTTATAGCTTCGTCCATCCACTTTTGAATGGTATCGCGAATAGCAACTGCCAGATAATTCAAATCTGGATCAGCTTTGTCCTGCAAATATGCAAAACCGTAAGATGGAGGCGGATAGCCGTTAGGTTCGTTAATATTATGCGCGATATTAATATATCTTCCCTGGCCGTAATCAAAACTTCCCGAATTTGATTGATTGGCAATAGTTGTCCAATCGGCAACGGTATTTTCGTTTCCATTTTCATCGTATTGGCCACAATATTCAGCATTGCCTCTAACCCCAACAACGGTTCCGCCACCATTCATATAATCCAATAAAATATTTTTTTGATTATCGGTCAGGTAAAATACTTCTGGTAAAAAAACAACTTTGTAATCTTGAATATCGCTTAGTTCAAAATCATCCGTTAAGTTCAATAAATTGGATTTAAGCCATTTTACTTCCAGACTCCGGTTAATATCCTGAAGCACAACGATTAATCCTTCCGTTCCCCGTGTATCCTGAATCATTTGCGCCTGAGACATAATAACCGCTGTTTCGCCAAAAGGAGAAACCGAATTCAATAAATCGCTGTTAGTTTGAGCTAAATAAAAAACGGGATAAGAAAGATCGGATGGGTATTTTAATTGCGGAAGCCCGCCGGTGGCGTAAAGCTGAGAAGCCAAAATCATCTCGGCCTGACTCTCAATATCAGCTCCATAGCCGGTATTGGGATCGCCATCATCAATATCCTCCAAAGTTGGGCTTGACCAGCAAATAAAACGTTTCCCAAACGCTTCGGCCATTTTTACCCGGGCCGTAACGCTCCCTGTAAGGGGATAGTAATTTCCCCAGCCAAAAAATTCTCCGATATAATAATCGCCTGCCAGGTAAACTAATCCGTTTCTTGTGCCGAAAGCCGAAGCCGCATTTACAGCAAGGGTGTATTCTTTGCCTAATGATTGAGCAAATGCCTGACAACTATCCTGTACTATTTGCCAGGATTCCAGTGATTGAACGGCTTTAAATGATTTCCAATCATCAACTAATTCCTGAACTTCAATGGGATCATTATCCGTATCCAGGACGTTTTCATCTGTTTTACCTTTGCGTAATAAATATTCTCTGAATGTTTCCGTGTTGTAATCCCAATCATAGGTATTGATTCCGTTTGAAATAACATATTGCTCAAATGCTTCCACATCGTCATCATCAAAAGAGTCGAATGGCGGCCAGGCTCCGTCATGCTGAGAGCCATTCGCACCTGCTGCTATACTGCGTTTTATGCAGGAAATAAGATAGTTTCTCCAGGCCGGCCGATTAATGCTCTTTTTTACAGATGATACAAGCCCTTCCAACGTTACGAATGCCCCAAAGAGTGTATCGGAAATACCCTGTCCGTCATTTACAATATCCTTTGCGTTAACGCCTTCCAATCCGGATGCATCGATATTGGCCCAATACTTGCGGCCATTGGCATGGATTTCGTCAATATAGGACCGGGCCTTTTCTTCATCTTCTTTCAAATAGAAAGTCAGTTCGCCGTGATAACCAGCATGAGCTTGTACATCCACCATGACCGGAGCGCTGATTCCGGCGTAAACCGTACCAGTCCAGTGCACATCCTGTAACCAGGTGGCATTGGGAAATAAAGAAGCGTTTTGAGCGTGAATTTGAACAATTAACCCAATGCACATCATAAAAGACAGAATCCATTTTTTCATTGTAACTCCTTTTTAACCATAGGAAAATACAAATATCAAAATCTTTAATGCTTTATAAATAATGTCGTCGGTTTTTTGGAAAAAATTAATGTAGATTTTGTAACAATGATCAGGGCTTTATCTTGAATAAATAGGATATTTGTCTTCAGGAAGGTGATGGTGTTAATTAAATTTGTTTACTTTAGGGAATATGGCATGAGAGACGTTTTAAACACTATCCTTCCAGCTTTTTTCTACAATACCGTCTTTCATGGATTCCCAGCCGGAGCACTTTCTTCACCTCTTTCTAAAAGTTTTATAATAAAGTGCGGGCTAAAACTTTAGCCCGCACCGGTCTCCCCCGGCCTTATGCTGTTTATTAAATCAATCGCTGTTGCTCCTGTCATTTCCTTCTGTGCTGTCTGCTTCAAACTGAACCGCCAGTTTTTTCACTTCAAAGCTTTTCCACAGATAATAAATGGCCGGAATTACAACCAGGGTTAAGACCGTAGAAGAAACCATGCCACCTACCATGGGTGCGGCAATCCGTTTCATGGTTTGCGAGCCGGCGCCGGTTCCCCAAAGGATAGGTACCAGCCCAATCATCGTCGTCATAACCGTCATCAGCTTGGGACGAACCCGGTCAACGGCGCCTTCGATGATGCCATCGTACAAATCTTTTAGACTGTGCATGTTGCCGTTCATCATCCGGTCTTTAAAAACATTATCCAGATATACCAGCATCACCACACCCGTTTCCGCGGCAAGGCCGGCCAGCGCAATAAACCCTACGCCCACAGCCACACTGAAATTGTAATCCAGAAAATACATAAACCAGATGCCGCCCACCAGGGCAAAAGGCAGGGAAAGCATCACAATCAGGCTTTCGGTGAAGTTTTTAAAATTAAAATATAGCAACAGAAAAATAATCACCAGGGTAATGGGGATTACCAGGTTCAGCCGCTTCTGTGCCCGTTCCATATATTCGAACTGGCCGCTCCAGACCAGGCTGTAGCCTTCCGGGAAATCGACTTTTTCCTCCACGATTTTACGTGCATTCTGAACGTATGTACCCACATCGATGCCGCGCAGGTCTACGTAGAGCCAGGCCGTGCGGCGAGCATTCTCGCTTTTGATGACCGGAGGCCCCTTCCTGATGGAAATATCGGCCACGTAACTAAGCGGAATTTGCGCTCCTGTGGGAGTGGGAATCAGGGTGCGTTTGATACTGCTGAGATTGTCGCGCAGCTCGCGGCTGTAGCGTACGTTTACCGGGTAGCGCTCCAGGCCTTCCACGGTGTAGGTAACATTCATCCCGCCAATGGCCGACATAATCACATCCTGTACATCGGCGGTGGTTAACCCATAACGGGCCGCTTCTTCACGTTTAATATCGATATCGAAGAAATTCCCTCCGACGGCCTTATCCGGAAAAACGCTAAGCGTGCCTTTTACATCCTTGATGACACCGGCGATTTCCTGAGCTAAATCGGATAGTACCTGTAAATCGGGCCCCATGATTTTAATGCCAACCGGCGTTTTAATTCCCGTACTAAGCATATCGATTCGTGTTTTAATGGGCATGGTCCAGGCGTTGGTCAGACCGGGAAACTGAATCGCCGCATCCAGCTCGGCGATCAGTTTGTCCATGGTCATCCCCGGCCGCCATTTTTCTTTAGGCTGAAGCATAATGGTGGTTTCAATCATCGAAAGCGGGGCAGGATCAGTTGCTGTTTCGGCGCGGCCAATCTTGCCAAAAACGTGGTGCACTTCCGGAAAACTTTTAATGATTTTATCGGTTTGCTGCAACAATTCTTTGGCCTTTGTAATGCTAATACCCGGATCGGTAGTGGGCATATACAAAAGGTCGCCTTCGTTAAGGGGCGGCATAAATTCCGAACCGATTTTACCCAAAGGGAAAATGGTGATCAGTAAAATGATCACTGCCGAACCGATAGTTATCCAGCGGAAACGCAGTACCCAGTGGATAATGGGCCGGTATAGTTTGATCAGGATTCGGCTGACCGGGTTTTTTTCTTCGGACATGATTTTACCGCGCACAAAATAGCCCATCAAAACCGGAACAATGGTGATAGCCAGAAAAGCGGCTCCGGCCATGGCGTAGGTTTTGGTAAAAGCCAGCGGTTTAAAAAGACGGCCTTCCTGAGCCTGCAGGGTAAAAACCGGCAAAAAGGAAAAGGTGATGATAAGCAGGGAATAAAACAGCGCCGGGCCGACTTCTTTGGATGAATCAATAATGATACGCCAGTGGTTTTTTTTGCCCCCGTCTTTTTCGATATGTTTATGAGCGTTTTCAATCATTACAATGGCCGCGTCTACCATAGCGCCGATGGCGATGGCGATACCGCCGAGAGACATAATGTTGGCGTTGATGCCCTGAAAGTACATAATTAAAAAGGAAATCAGGATACCCATGGGCAGGGTAAACAAGGCCACGAAGGCCGAGCGAAAATGCAGCAGGAAAATAATGCTGACCAAAGCCACCACCAGAAGTTCTTCCAATAATTTCCAGCTTAAATTATCGATGGCCCGCTGGATAAGTCCGGAACGGTCGTAGGCTGTTTTGATGGTCACCCCTTCGGGCAGCCCTTTTTTAAGTTCTTCCAGTTTTGTTTTAACCCGCTCGATGGTTTTAAGCGCATTCTCACCGGAACGCATTACAATCACACCGCCAACCGCTTCACCCTCGCCGTTCCATTCGGCCAGACCACGGCGTAATTCAGGCCCGATGACCACATTGGCTACATTCTTTATCAAAATAGGGGTGCCGTTGTCGTCCACACCTAAGGGAATATTTTCAATATCTTTGATGGATTTGATATAACCCAGGCCGCGTACCATGAACTCGGTTTCCCCCATTTCCACCAATTTACCGCCCACATCGTTATTGCTGCGCTGGATGGCTTTGCGAACCTTTTGAATGGGAATGTTGTAGGCCAAAAGTTTGTTTGGGTCGACCTGCACCTGATATTGTTTTACATACCCGCCGATGCTAGCCACTTCGGCTACGCCCGGAACGGTGGTCAGCTCATAGCGCAGGTACCAGTCCTGAATAGAACGCAGCTCCTGCAAATCATGTTTGTCACCGCCATCCAGTGTGTATTCATATACCCAGCCCACGCCGGTAGCGTCCGGACCCAACGTTGGCGTGACGCCCTGAGGAAGGCGGCTGGAAACATAGTTAAGATACTCCAGCACCCGGCTGCGCGCCCAGTACAAATCGGTGCCGTCTTCAAAAATAATGTAGACGAAAGACAATCCGAAAAAGGAATAACCACGCACTACTTTGGCGTAGGGTACGGCCAGCATGGCCGTGGTCAGGGGATAGGTCACCTGATCTTCCACCACTTGCGGCGCCTGACCCGAATATTCCGTGAAAATGATCACTTGTACGTCGCTTAAATCCGGGATAGCGTCGATAGGTGTATTCAACAACGCGTAAATTCCCGCCAATGCCAGAAAGCCGGTGAAGATAAGTACCAGGAAGCGGTTGTTAACTGATTTTTCAATAATTTTTTCTAACATTATTTTACTCCGATATTTTTTTACAAGACACAAGACACAAGATGCAAGATTAAAGTCACAAGTCGTGAGTCGCAAGATACCAAGAACTCAACCCTTACTAATCACCCACTGCAAACTATAAACTGTTAACTGTAAACAGAAAACTATGTCCATTCATAATTCATCATTTAAAATTCAAAATTTCTTACATATTCCCGCCGCATTTACCGGCTGCGCATTTCATTTCAGAGCTTTTACTACTATCCAGCTTGCCTTTGACCGGCATATCCATTTTCATTCCGGGTTCGTTTGTTTGCGGTTCTCTTTTTTGATTTGACATTTGTCTTTTTTCAGTCTTTTCCGCTAACATTTTCTGAATCGCTTCCTGCAAACGGCTTTCGCTGTCTAACATGAATTGTGCGGAAATAACAAGGCGTTCATTTCCCAGTAAACCGGAGATAATGTGTATTTTCCCCTCGCTTTCTTCGCCAATCTGTACTTCGCGCGGAGCAAATTTGCCGTTGCCCTGGGCAAGAAAAACAATATTCCGTTCACCCGAACGAATAACCGCTTCGGTGGGAACCACGAGGGCGTTTGCGATGGCAGGAGCCTGGATACGCACATTACCGTACATACCGGGCCGGAGCTGCATATCCGCATTTGGAAATTCGATGCGTACTTTTAAGTCACGTGTTTTTTCATTTAAATAGGGATATATAAAGGATACTTTACCCTTAAGGGTTTTACCCGGCGCATAGGACAATTCCAGTTCGGCCGGCTGTCCCACTTTTATCCAGGAAGATTCGTTGTCGTAAATCTGAGCATTCACCCAAACAGTGGACAAATCGGCAATGCGGTACAAATCCATGCCTTCTTTGATGTGCATGCCGAGCACGGCATTTTTATGAATCACCACACCGTTGGCCGGAGAACTGAGGCGCAGAGTTTTACGTACCTGTCCGCTGCTTTCTAACCGTCTAATTTCCGACTCGGGAATATCCCAATTGGCAAGCCGCTGCCGGCTGGCTTTTACCAATGACTCGGCGCCATCGCGAATACTGCCGAACTTACTGTCTTTAACCATTTGTTGGTTTTTAAGGGCCAGCAAATATTCCTGCTGTGTGGTGACCAGCTCCGGAGAATAGATATCCAACAGTGTTTGGCCTTTACGCACTGCCTGACCGGTAAAATTAACAGAAAGCTTTTCTATCCAGCCGCTAATCCGGGCCGATACAACAAAAATTGCTTCTTCATTATAATCTACTTTTCCCAGGGTGCGCAGGGTGCGGACAAAATCAATCCGTTCCACAGGGGCCGTGCGTACGCCCATATTTTGAACGGTAGCCGGGTCAATCTGTACGCTGCTTCCGGAAGATACCTGGTCGTCGTATACCGGTACCAGATCCATTCCCATCTTTGATTTTCCCGGTTTATCGTAAATCTCGGTGGGAACCATCGGCGCTTGCCAATATAGAATTTTACGTTCGCCCGCTGGTTTGTTTTTTGCCTGTTCATTTGTTTTAAGGGGGACTAAATCCATTCCACATTTTGGGCACTGGCCCGGTTCATCTAAAATGACTTCCGGATGCATTCCGCAGGTGTACAACTGACCCTTTTCATCTGTGTGCTGATGGGTTTCGCTTTTGGGCTCTTCACTGCTGCAGGAAACGGTGAATACCGAAAAAACGGTTAGCAGAGCAAGTATAGAGAAAAAGAGTATGTTCTTTGAATTTGGGTTTGGTTGTTTCATTGAGTTCTCCATATGTTAATGTCTTCTGGTTCATCGTATCATCCCCGAATGTTTTTATCGGGGATCTATGTCTCTAATCATTGGATTCCCGACAACTGATTTCGGGAATGACAACTGTTTTATTCCCCTTTATTAAAGGGTACTGAGGGGGTTGTTTGTATGTTTTCCAAAGAACATTTTTTAAGCCGCACCTTTATTTTACAACCCCTTAATCTGCGTCGGCTGACGCATCCGCCTACCGGCGTGCCCCTTTTCTAAGGGGAAACTTAATTATTTTTCACTGAAGTTGTGTTCCGGTTACATATTCCAGCCTGGCCAGGTCCTTCATGTATTCACTAAGAATCCGTGTATAGGTCAGCTCAAAATTAAACAGGGTTTTCTGGTTGTTAATTAAGGTTAGAAAATCAACCTTATCCGTTTGATAACCAATCATGGCAGATTGCAGGGACTGCGAAGCCTGGGGAATGATACCGGATCTATAAAGTTGCATAAGCTGAGCGTTTTTATCCAAAGCAGATAACACATTGTCCAAATCCGCAAATACCTGGTTGCGGATATTTTGAAACGCAGATATTGACTGTTTTTGGGCAATCTGTTTTTCCTGAACCTGTTTATCCTGCTTTTGCCAAAAATAGAGAGGAATGGAAAAAGTAATGCCTCCGGAAAGAAAATCCACGCCACCCATTCCGCTTTGGAGCACGTCACGTTGCGTGTAGGCTATAAAAAACGAAAAATCCGGCAAATAACTTTTTTGGGCAAGAGCGGATTGAGTTTTCCGTTGCTCTGTTTTTAAGCGCCAGGCGTTAAGTAAAGCACGCTGTTTTTGTACGCTTTTTTCAAGCACGCTTCGTTCCGGATGGATAACAGAGGCTGTGGGTTTCGTCGTCTTAGCCAGGGGCTGATTTACTGGTCGATTTAGCAATTGGTTTAAATTGGCTTCGAGTTGTTCGCGCTTTTGATTGAGTTCTATCAGTTGCTGTGTTATTTTGGAACGTTCCACCTGTGCCTTAAGCACATCCTGTTGCAGTCCCTTTCCCACACTGTATTTTTTTTCTGCGATGCTAACGAACTCCTGCATTAAGCTGTAATTTTTTTTGGTGGTCTTTATGGCTTCATCCGTAAAATAGAGATCAAAATAAAGCTGTTTTACATTGTAGATGAGCTGTGTTTTCAGTTCGGTATAATTGGCTTTGGAAACGCGTGTATTAAGTCGGGCAATATCTTCTTTTAGGCCCAATTTGCCCATAAAAGGGAAGGTCTGTTTAAAAGCTATCTGTTTTCCGCTCATCGGCTCCTGATCAAAAACAAAATTATCCAGCGGAAGATTAAGCAGATTCAGACTGATCATAGGGTCGGGCAGGGCGCCGGCTTGAGAAATTTTAAACGAATCGGCCAGTGTCTGGTAGCGAAATGCCTGCACCTGGGGATTATGAACCAAGGCTTCCTCGACCAGCTTATCCAATGAAAGCGTCTGCCCTGTGTCCTGGCTGAAAACGGGCGCGTTGGCAAAGATAAACAGCATAATAATAATTCCGTTTTTAAACATTAAAATGTCCTCCAATAGTATGCTCAATTTTTTTCTTTTGTATTTTTTTAAAACTCCAGATAGCCAGCCCGATGCTCGTCCACCAGGGCAGGGCAAAACAGTGCATGTAGTGGTTCAGCATTGCTGACGAAGCATCTGCTGCCGTTACAAAATGCAATCCGGATAAATATCCAAATAGGCATGTACTGTCATTGATGGTTAAAGGGAAGAAGAAAACAATTCCCACGGTAGCTGTTATCAGTAATAATTTCATACGGCTTTATTAGTCAATAATGATGCCAAAAAAGGGTAATTGACCTAACATAGGGTTTCTATAGGGGTTAGAAAATTTGCCGTTTATAACAAGCGGATTGATTGTAGAATAATCCACAATCTGGTTGGAGAATAGTACACAACAGGAAAGTCTGAAAGCGCGTGGGGTAATTTGTCGTAAAAGAATCATATCTTAACCCGCCAGAGGGTCTGACAGATATTTTGCCACGGATTGAGCCGGGCTTTGTTAGCCTCATCCCGCATGCGGGAAGGGGAGATGGATTAAATTGCTTAATATCACGAAGTAACAGGAAGATTTCACGTAGGGTCACAGAGTTTAAAAATGATTTCATTCTTCGTGAATCTTAGTGTATCCTTCGCGGAACTTGGTGTCGCAGTTTTTATTTGAAATACGTGTTTATCCGTATTAATCTGCAGCCTTAACTTTTTTATTTATACAATTGGACAAAGTACCCAACAACATTCTACAATCCGAATTTTTTCATCCGGTAAAGCAGTACATGGCGCGGCATACGAAGGAATTCGGCCGCCTTTGTCTGATTATTCTGATTTCGCTCTAAAGCTTCCGTAATAACCATCTTTTCAATTTCATCCAATCCAATGCCTTCTTTGGGAAAGGGAATGGTGAGGGTATCTCCCACTACGGAAGCAGGGCTTGTTTGTCCGGGAATTTGAGAGCTGCTTATCTCCTGACCGCCATACAGAATAGAAAAGCGTTCAATCAGGTTTTCCAGCTCGCGGATGTTTCCGGGCCAGGTATACTGAACCAGTTTATCCATGGCTTTAGGAGAAATAGTGATTTTACGTGGCGTATCCAGCTTTTGAATAAAATGCTGAATGAGCAACGGAATATCGGATGGCCGTTCGCGCAAAGGCGGAATGGTTATAGGCACTACATTTAAACGGTAAAACAGGTCTTCACGGAATAAACGTTGCTGTACCAGCTCTTGTAAATTCTGATGCGTGGCAGCCAGGATACGCACATCAATTTTGCGTACTTTATTTTCACCCACACGCTGAATTTCCTGTTCCTGTAACACACGTAACAATTTGGCCTGCAGGTCTAAATTTAAATCGCCGATTTCATCCAGAAAAAGTGTGCCGTGATTGGCTCCTTCAAATTTGCCTTCATGATCCCTTATAGCGCCTGTAAATGCGCCTTTTACATGGCCAAAGAGTTCACTCTCCATTAAGTTTTCGGGAATAGAAGCACAGTTTACAGCTATAAATGGCTTAGCATGACGCTCACTTTTAAAATGAATGGCTCTGGCCAGCAGCTCTTTCCCGGTACCGCTTTCACCCAAAATAAGAACGGTTGCATTGCGGCCGGAAAGTTTTTCGATGGTAGATTGAATTTCTTTCATGGGTAGGCTTTGTCCTACAATATGCTCCGGAGCGTATTTATGAGCCAGCTCTTTTGTTAGACGCTGATTTTCTGTAGTGACTTCGCGCAGCTGTAATACTTTGTTGATGGAAAACTGCAGGGCATCAAAACTAAAGGGTTTGGTCAGATAGTCATCTGCACCGGATTGGGTAGATTGTATGGCATTGTCTAAGCTGCCGTAGGCTGTCATTATAATAATGGGAATGTCTGTGTTTTGCTTACGAATCCGGCGAATCAGTTCCAGTCCGTCCATGCCAGGCATGTTGATGTCGGTTAGTACCACGTCCACGGTTTCGGATGAAAAGAGCTCCCAGCCTTTGTTCCCGTCACTAGCCGTGTGTACAGAGTGTCCGGCCTCTTTTAACTGAAATTCGGTTACACGTAACAGACTTTGGTCATCATCGATGAGTAAAATAGTTGACATAGCAAATTCCTGAAATTATTTTTTTAAATTCCCAATTCCCAATTCCCAATTCCCAATTCCCAATTCCCAATTCCCAATTCCCAATTCCCAATTCCCAATTCCCAATTCCCAATTCCCAATTCC
>JANTHG010000073.1 GCA_024762535.1 Calditrichaceae bacterium | reverse complement strand
ACCAATCCCGAGCTTTCGGGATTGCTCTACGCTTCGCTGGTGCTTCTCTTATTTGAAGTGCTGTACCATAAGTTATCTGAACTAAAAAAGCCCGCAATCCATTGGTATCACGGGCTTTGTAGGTGTGAGCCAGCGGAGATTCGAACTCCGGACCAACGGCTTAAAAGGCCGCTGCTCTACCAGCTGAGCTACTGGCTCACTCATTTAATTGAGACGCAGAATATACTAAGAAAAAAAAATGCTGTCAATTTTTTTTCTTGCTATTTTTTATAAAATTCATGCTTCCGCAAAAAATATTCTTTGGTCAATGAAATGATTTTAGGTGAAAGCAAAATTAATGCTAATAAATTGGGAATAGCCATTAAACCCAGAGCGATATCGCCAAATCCCCACACCACTTCCAGCGAAACAATCGCGCCGATAAACTGTACAAACACATAGGTTAATTTATACGGTTTAATAGCTTTGGGTCCGCTTAAATATTCGATACTACGGTCGCCATAATAAGACCAGCTAATCGCAGTGGATATGGCAAATAAGAACACGGCTAAAGTAATGATTTTATCACCATACGGAAACAAGGGCGCCAAACCGGTTTTAAAAGCCAGAGCCGTTAATGGTGATCCATTCAGGATGCTTCCGTCTACCAATACCTGATTAGCTCCTGTTACCACAATCACCAATCCGGTAAGCGTACAAATCATTAGCGTATCAACCAGGGGGCCAAGCATGGCTACCACACCCTCGCGGACCGGTTCTTTGGTTTTAGCTGCCGCATGGGCAATTGGGGCACTGCCCTGGCCGGCTTCATTGGAAAACAAACCGCGCTTAACGCCCCAAACCATAGTATTTAAAAATAATAACAGGCCGCCACCGGCTGAACCGACCAATTGGGCTTTAGGCACAAAAGCCTGCCCGATAATCTGGCCCAAAGCCGGAAGAATGTGTTCCCACTGCATAATCAAAATCAATAGTGCTCCACCCACATACAAAGCGGCCATGGCCGGCGTTAATTTGGAAGTTACCCGGCCGATCCGTTTAATACCTCCCAAAATAACCAGGGCCACCAATGTTGCAATAAACAATCCTGTAATGATGCGAACCGGTTCCACCGGAATACCTAAAAATGAGACCGGTGTAATGAGCCAGCTTCCGGCGTGCAAAAAACTTTTAAAATCACTTAAAATCTGATCCGAAACCGTAAAAGCCTGAATGGCATTTCCGGTTCCAAACGAAGAGATAACAGCCAGAGTGGCAAAGGTTAAGGCCAGGGGTTTCCATTTAGGTCCTAAGCCTTTCTCAATGTAATACATGGGACCGCCGCTGGCCGATCCATCTGCATTAATATTTCGGTAATGAACAGCCAGTGTTGCTTCGGAAAACTTTAGAGCCATTCCAAAAATAGCAGTGAGCCACATCCAGAATAGAGCGCCCGGTCCGCCATAATGAATAGCGGTTGCCACACCGGCAATATTCCCAATGCCAACCGTAGCCGAAAGCGCCGCGCTTAGAGCCTGAAAATGGTTAATATCCCCTTCATCCATAGGATTATCATATTTGCCGCGAATAACATTCCAGGCATGTTTCAATTTAAATAATTGAATCCAACGCAGACGGAGTGTAATAAAAATTCCGGTTCCAAGCAGCATCACCACCATCAAAGGCATAATGTGTGGCCAGCCCCAAACAATCCCGCTTAACGCCTGAATTACGTTATTTACAGCTTCCATACTAATCCTTTCATAAATTCTGATCGAATAATACAGCTTCCAAAACGCCGCCGGCTACAGCAAATGCTTCCTGCGGCAAATGACGCGCCGAAACTGTTGCAGCAGCCGAAATGATTTCCGCAAAAACCGTACCGGCTGGAATAAGAGCGCCGCTGTTTAGAAGCCCGTTTATTAAACCGGAGGCCGGAGATAAAATAGGAATCTCATTGATGCGCCCCAATTCCTGCTTTTCGTGTATCAAATCACCGGCGCTGTGCTGCGTGGTAAACACGCCTTCCAGGGGCGCGCGCACGGTTTCGGCCTCGTTATTAGCCGAATCTTCCTTAGAACAATTTTCTTCCAAAAAAGCGTACTGCACCTGCCCTAAACACAGCCCTTGTGCATACACAGCATAACGCGTTTCCGGCCGCCCGTGCAATCCGATTACAATCGGTTGTGTCTGTAAGTCTTCCGGTAGCATATCCCACAAAGCGATATCCGCCACAAAAAGATAATCAATGGCAGCGACATCCAGTCCCGACAGGTCGCCCGGTAATATAATGGGAATGCGCCGGTTGGAATGGGTATATTGAATAAATTCTTCTACGGAGCATTCTTCCGATATTTCACCCTGTTCTATAGAACCGGCAAAAGTAACGGCCGTAACCTGTAAAAGAGATTTGATCCCGGAAAATACCGCGCCGCTGAAGGTGCGTTTATGGTGAATATCCAGGGGATGTGCGGTGGTTAAAAGGGTAACCGAATAGCCGGAGCGGTACAATCGTATGGCTGTAGCTGTAGCGATGTCATTGCTTCCTGCGATACAAATCCTTTGAGTAGGCATTACACTTCCTTTACCTGGTAATGATGCACATGTCCATATAGAATCCGGGTATTAACAAAATCTTTAAGTGAGCGGGCTACCGGAATCAGTAAATTTTCATCCAAAAGATTTTTTACCTGGTCGATGAACAAAATTCGACCGGCTTTGGCATGAGCTGTTTCGAAAGAGGGACACTGATTTGCAATATCGTTCATAAAAAGTTCTTTAATGTGTTTTTGGGAAGAAGAGGAAGAGCGGATAGAAGTACTTTCGTAAATTTCCAGCATCTTGGGGCGAACCAGATTAAAATTAACTGTACAAATCGATAAAGCCGATTTGAGTACACCACCATATTTTTGAAGCCCCTCGCCTTCATGAAAGTGTAACACAAAAACCTTAACATCCCCATCCAGATCTTTTAAAATAGTTTTGATTTCATCCGCGCTAAATGGCATCAGTAAATCACCTTCAACCTTTTTAGCCAAATAAGTTACTTCGGGCTCATCGGTACGGATTAGGTTCATCAACAAATCGGTTTCATCACTAACCAGCACTTTGCCTTCCACCGGATATTTCTGAGCCGTATTAGCAACTACGAGGGTACGGAATCCCTGATTAATGGTTTCCTGAGCTAACAAATAAATCAACGCATTATTAGCTCCGTTACCCGATACAGAAATAATAGGAGGATTAGCTACATTAAAATGATCTAAAAACAACCGTTTCATTTTATTTCTCCGCTTGCGGCATTATAGGTATTCCAAAATAACTTAGCGCCTGTACCGGTGAGAACACAATATCCACTCGTTTACGTTTTACAGATTCATACAAATAAAAATGGCGCAATTTTAAATCGTTTTTTGGATATTTAATATAGTCTGTTAGAGCCGACCTTCGAATGCGCCGTGAAATCCAATCCATACGTAGATGAATGGTTAAAATACTTTCATCAATAATCATCATAAATTTGGTAGCCATTTCCGGTCCCAGCAATTCACGAATTCGGGAAAGCGCTTCATCTATTTCCATGTTGTTAGTAACCAGTTTTGCATTCATATCTAATAAATAATTTAAATAACCCAAGGCCTGTGTATGAAACGAATCTTTCCGATTAACAATGGCCACCCAGGCATCAGCATCAATAAAACAAGTCATAATTTTCATGATTGATCCAATTTCAATAATTTGGTAAGGGGATTCTTAGAAATTTTAATATCTAATTTTCGTGAACGAATTTTTTTAACCAATACCTCAATCTTATCCCCTTCCCTTAATTGCAACCTTTTGGCAACTTCCGGCGGGATAATAATTTGATTTTGCTCATCCACTTCGCTTATAAACGTACCTGATACCATTTTTATCCTTTCAAATACCAATCTACAAATTCATGTGTTTCGAAGACACCCCGTTCGCATACAATTTTTGTAACCAATTCCAAAGGAATTGATTCGAAGTATAAATTTTTCACCTCAAAAGAATTTCCGGAATTATTGTATATCTCTTTTCCATCCCGTTCTAAAAACTTTACGGCTTTATCTTTTTGGGATAAAATTTTCCAGGTTTCTACTACAAGATACACCGGAATATTAAAATACCGGGCTGTTAAACACAATGGTAATGTTCCGGTTTTGTTCACAAAACCTTTTTCATAAATGCGATCCGATCCAATCATAACCATATGCATGTCAGGCATAAAAACACCCATTTCCGCATCGGCGATTAAAGTCGTTTTAATTCCTGAACGATTTAGTTCTTCGGCGAAAAGAGAACCCTCATCGGGTGGATGACTTTTTAAATTAAAAACTTTAAATCGTTTTTTTTGTCTTAAGGCTTTTTCAAATACATGTTTGACCATAGTGCTTCGGCTAATGGTCATAATGTTATTAGTTGCAGCAATAAGCTTTGCACCCGACGAGCTAATTTGTTCCAAGTTTTCATCTAACTTATGTTGAATTTGCTCTATTTTTTCTAGTATTTCTTCAAACATATGCAAAGATGATTTATCCGATTTTAGCGTGCGCTTAAAGTGTGAAAAAAACTGGCTATTACATTGACGGAGTAAGGCCATATTGGGTTGTTTTTTTAAAATTTGCCTGGATATACCCATCAATTGTTCATAACATTGCTGCACATCTTCGTCACGATGGATACATTCCTGCACCTGATTAGCAAAATATGCCAATAGGTTCTGAGTAATGGTAAGAGAACCGGATTGATTATCCTGTAAAATAGATTGAAGAGAAATGTTCATGGCTTGCCTTAATCCACTTAATTGATACCATATTTTTTAAGTTTAGACATGAATGTGCTGCGATTCATATTTAACATTTTAGCTGTTTGAAATTTATTATTATTATTCTCTGCCAAGGCTTTTATAATCAGTTTTTTTTCGTAGTCTTCCACTAAGCTGTTGAGTCCATTGTCAAACGAGACATCTTCCACGATGGATTCATCTTCTGTACCACGAACATTATCCGGCAAATCAGCTACGGTAATTTTACCTTTTTTATCCAAAACCACAATACGTTCAATTAAATTTTCTAACTCACGGATATTGCCCGGATAATCGTAGGATTCTATTAAACGCATGGCCCGGGGATCAATTTCCCTGATCATTTTACCGTACACACGGTTAAACTTATCGATAAAGTGATTCACAAGATACTTAATATCATCCCGACGCTCACGCAAGGGAGGAACAATAATGGGAATTACATTCAGTCGATAGTATAAATCTTGTCTGAAGGTCCCTTCATCAATCGCTTTGCGCAAGTCTTTATTGGTGGCGGCAATTATGCGCACATCTACTTTTAAGGTTTCTGTTCCGCCGACACGTTCAAATTCGCCTTCCTGCAAAACACGTAACAGTTTGAGCTGCATATTCAGGGAAATGTCACCGATCTCATCCAAGAATAAAGTACCGCCGTTGGCCATTTCGAAACGACCAATTTTATCTTTTATAGCGCCTGTAAACGCGCCGCGTACATGGCCGAACAATTCACTTTCTAATAAACTTTCCGCCAGAACACCACAATTCACTTTAACAAATGGACGTTTAACCCGGCTGCTGTTGTAATGAATGGCATTCGCAATCAGTTCTTTACCCACCCCGCTTTCACCACCAATCAACACCGTGGTATTGGTGGCTGCCACATCTTTCACCAGACGAAACAGCTCCTGGATTTTATCGGTTTTACCTATCATATTCGTAAAATCATAGGTTTGCTGCAATTTATTGAGCAGATATTCATTTTCTTTAATCAAGGTGTTCAGTTGGGTAATGCGTTCCACTTTGGCCAAAATTTCGTCTAAGCTGAGTGGCTTAAGAATATAATCTTTGGCTCCCACCTTCATCGCTTCAACAGCGGTTTTTATGGTGCCGTGGGCCGTAATCATAATAACAGGAATATGCGGATATTCTTTGGTTAGGATGCGCAGTAGTTCCATTCCGTCCATTTCCGGCATTCGGATATCGGATAATACAATATCCGGCTCCAGATTCTTGATGCTGGTTAGCGCTTCGACGCCATTGGTGGCCGTTGAGGATTGATAGCCTTTGCTGTCAAACAGATCCTGCATCATTTCCAGCGCATCAAGATCATCATCCACTATAAGAACTTTGGACTTCATCGAACCTCCCTTAATTTGTAAATTGGGAATATGTGAAATGCATATTTAAATTCTCTGTATAAACATCCCCTTGTGAGAGAGAATAAGTAGCTTTGTACTGTTGAATAATCTGCCGGATTATTGTTGTTTCTATAGATTTCTTTTTAGGGCTGGATTTAAAGCCACCCAAGAACGATACTAAGGTCAGTTTATTACCAACCAAAGATTCCGGATAGCGTAGTTCAAATAGAACCGACACTCCGTCTTCTTCTGCAATTGTTTGAATTCGAATACGTCCACCTGCTCCAACACAATCAAATCCTACTTCCAACAATGTTTTTAACAATAAATCAAAATGTGATATTTGCCCAAGTAGAACTACAGGCTGTTCCGAAAGATTGAATTCGAGCCGCACATTACTACGTTGCAGTAGTCGCGAAATGGAAGGCTCTAATTTAAGCCGTTCCAACACTTCATTCAGATGCACTTTTTGTGGAATAAAATCATTTTTTAATCGTGCAAAAGTTAGCAGTTTGCTTATAATTTCAGACTGACGGTCAATTTGGCGGTTAATAGCTTCTAAATTTTTATTGTTTTGCCAATCCGCACCCAATTCCTGCTTAAGTAAATGAAGTCTGCCGGAAATTACATTTACCGGGTTTAGCAATTCATTGGCCACTGAATCGGCAAATTTTTCCAGAAGTAAGGAATCATTTTCATCAACAATTTCTTCTTCTCTTTCATTCATATGCACTTCTTGCAATAACCATATTTTATTATCTTTGCGTACTCTAGTTGCAAAAATATTTTTGCTAAATACCTTTTTGTCTTTGTTGACAAATCTCATCAAAAAATGGCTCTCTTTATGTTGAGACTGGCAACAATTTTCTTTAAGAAAGTTCCAGCTTTTGGATCCATCTACAAGAAAATCCTGTATCTGAAGCGCCTGAATATTGTCTTTATCCAAGCCCAAAAAGGTTCGTCCCATTTTATTTACAAATACAAATTCTCCGGATGAAAAAACAATTACGACAAAATTTCGTAATTTTTCAATACTATCCTGTAGTGCTTCCCAGTAGGGCATCTTGCCCCAAAGCCGATCCATCAAATTCGAATAGACTTCGCTAAGCAACAGGGGCAATTTGGTGTTAAGCTCATCAGAACCGGCAAAACGGAATTGTTGGATTTCCAAAAAATTCTGATCCGGATCGGGTGATTTATCTATTACAATTATAAAAAGCCCGCCATATGTGTTTTTTAATTGGTGCAGTTTTACCTGAGAAAAATGAGCGACCGTATTATTAATGAGCAACAAGTTAACCGGATCATTTTTTAAATACCTAAGCAAATCGTCCGGCGCATGCAAACACTCCAGCCTGTAAGCCAACCCCCGGTATACCGAATGAATAATTCGGGAAATTTCCTGATCCTCTTCCAGACAGAGGATGTTAAAATTTTCATCCATTATACCATGACCTGTTCTCGGATATAGTTGATTGCCCGATCTAATCGATTAATAACCTCATTATATCCCAAAATATAAAGCATTTCAAAAATCCCGGGACTAGTTGTTTTTCCTGTTAAAGCCAAGCGTAAAGGATGGATCACTTTTCCGGCAGATACATCACGCTTCTCTGCAAAGGAACGAATTGCCTTTTCCAGCTCTTCGATATTATTAAATAGGGTGCTACCCGATTGCTTAAGTTCAGCAGTAATTTCAAATAGAAGCCCTGCATAGGTTGCTTTATTAAAATATTTCTTAACCCCTTTTTCTTCATATGAATCCGGCTGCCTAAAAAAAATTATGAGTTGGTCGGTTAATTTCCGAATTGTTTGGGAACGGGGTTGCAATAGTTTAACAAGAAGTTTGAAAGCGTCTTGCCGATCCGCTGGAACCTTAAGATTTTGTTCTTGCAACCACTGGTTCACATAGGGCATTAATTCATTTAGAGCCATATTTGAAAGATATTTTGCATTCATCCAGAGTAGTTTTTGGTAATCAAACACAGCTGGTGAATGATTAATTCGTTCAGGTACAAAAGCATTAATTAACTCTTCTCTGTTCATTATTTCCCGGTCATCTCCCGGCGCCCAGCCCAGCAGGCAAAGATAATTAAACAAAGCTTCCGGTAAAATTCCCTGTTCTCGGAATTCTTCCACGGAAGCAGCGCCGTGCCGCTTGGAAAGCCTTACTTTATCCGGCCCCAAGATCAAAGGAATATGAGCAAAAACAGGCTCTTCCCAATCAAGCGCCCGATAGAGTAAGATTTGTTTGTTTGTATTGGAAATATGATCATCGCCTCGAATAATATGGGTAATGCCCATGGTGTGATCATCCGTTACCACAGCCAGCTGGTACGTGGGGCTGCCATCGGAGCGCAGCAATATAAAATCGTCTAACGTATCGTTGTCTATTTCCGTTTCCCCATGGATTAGGTCCGTATATTTAACTATTCCGGGTTCTACCTTAAAACGGAGTGAAAAAGGTTTGTTTTCCTGAAGGTTTTTATTGATCTGTTCGGGAGAAAGATGACGGCAGGTTCCATCGTAACGATGGTTGATTTTATGTATTTCGGCGTATTTTCGTTTTTCTTCCAATTCTGCTGGAGTGCAAAAACAACGATAGGCTTTACCCGTAGCAAGCAATTGATTGGCAGTTTCAATCTGGACAGGGGAAGACTCGCTCTGTAATTGAACCGAATCGTCCCAATCCAGGCCAAGCCAGCGCATGGCAGAAAGAATTTGATCTGTTGCTTCCCTAGTGGAACGCAGACGATCCGTATCTTCGATTCGTAATAAAAAAGAGCCCTTTAATTTACGGGCCAAAAGCCAATTAAATATAGCCGTACGCGCTCCACCTACATGCAATAAACCTGTAGGACTTGGAGCGAATCTAAGAATAGCTGCCAATTGAGTTCCCGGGACTGATCGTTTTATACTAAAGTTAGGTCGTCTTTTTTTAAGAAGTAAATATAGTTTGCTTTTTAATTAAAGGCAAGTAATTCAAGGATTTATATCTTATTAAATATTGTTTTTAACAGATTGGGTTTGTATTTTTCCCCTTTAAAACAAACTACCCTTTGTGTTATTTAGTAACATGAAACCGAATGAATAAAATAATTAGGGACAAACAATATTATAAATTTTGTGCTTATGGTTTTTTTAAGAACCTGCGGTTTTTTGATATTTTTTTCCTGCTGTTTTTAAAGGAAAGCGGGCTCAGTTACACTTCCATTGGTATTCTTTATTCTATCCGTCAAATTGTAATCAATATCCTGGAAGTACCATCCGGTTTGCTGGCCGATTCCTTAGGTAAAAAACGTGCCTTACTATTCGCGTTTGTGTCCTATGTATTTTCGTTTGTTATATTTTATGCCAGCCAACATTTTTTTTGGCTGACTGTGGCAATGTTTTTTTATGGCACCGGAGAAGCTTTTCGTTCGGGCACTCATAAGGCAATTATATTAACCCATTTAAAAGCCAACGGATTGCTGGGGCTAAAAAGCCGTTACTATGGCAGTACGCGCTCCTGGTCACAATTAGGTTCGGCTCTTGTGGCTCTGCTTTCTGCCGGCTTTGTATTTTGGGGTACCGATTACCGAACTCTTTTTATCTTTACTTTGCTTCCCTATCTGATTGATTTAATTTTAATCAGTTCTTATCCGGCAGATCACCCCATAAACGTCCACTATACTCCGGCTTTTGTTTGGGATGCTTTTATACAAACATTACGGAATTTCGTCCAGCTGTTCCGCTTACCTCAAACGGTACGGGCTCTATTCAGTGCGGCTGTGTACATTGCTTTTTTTAAAATGGTTAAAGACTATCTTCAGCCCCTGTTGAAAACAGCTGCACTGCAACTCCCTGTAATGATGGCGTTAAGCGGTCATAAACGAAGTGCCCTGTTATTCGGCCTCGTTTATTTCGCCTTATTTTTGGGGACATCTTTTGTTTCTAAAAATGCCTGGCGAATGGAAAAAGGTCCCCAACAAGCAGGTACACCGGTTAACTTTCTTTATCTTTTGGGCATGGGAAGTGTTGCGCTTTCCGGACTGGCTCTTTATTTTAACCGACCGTTGGTTGCCGTGGGGCTGTTTATCTTTTTATATTTAGTGCAAAATGCCCGGCGCCCCCTGATGCTTAGTGTATTGAGTGAGCATATCGATTCCACTATCATGACTAGCGGATTATCCGCTGAATCTCAATTGGAAACAATTTTGGTGGCAATTTTTGCCCCTGTACTCGGATTGATGGTTGATCATTTCGGATTAAGCGGTGGACTATTCCTGATCGGAACCGGCTTCATTCTTCTTTTTCCGTTCATCCGCCTGAGATAAACCATCTTTGTATAGAAGCAATTTATTGAATAATTCTTCTTTCTTAATAGGCTTGCTTACATAATCATTCATTCCGGCTGCCAGACAACGTTCCCGATCTCCCTTCATGGCATGTGCGGTCATAGCAATAATCGGAATTTTACGACCATCCTGTACTTCTCGCCGAATCATACGGGTCGTTTCGAGCCCATCCATTTTGGGCATTTGAACATCCATTAGAATAACTTGCGGTGTTTCCCTTTTTAAACATTCAAGAACTTCCAAACCGTCTGCAGCGACCACGACATCTATCCCGGCCTTTTCCAGGATTCGAGTTGCCACTTTCTGATTAATTAAATTATCTTCTGCAAGGATGACTTTAATATCTTTTAGAGCTTGTTCCGGTTTTTTTGCATCAGTCGCTCGGCGTCCTTTATTATTTTCTTTGGGATAACGCATCTGATAAGCCGCAAGAAGCACATCCAGTAAACGTTTTTGTTTAATCGGTTTATTGATATAATCGAAACAACCCTGCGCTTTGAACCACTTTGAGTCGGTCACACTTCCCGAAGAACTGAGAACAATTATTTTTGCCTTGAAATCCGGAAATTCTTTTTTCATTTCAAGTAAAAATTTGCGGCCATCCATTTCAGGCATATTTACATCCAGCAAAATCACATCTACCGCACTATTATTTTTTATGTAGTCTAATGCCTCCTGGCCACCGGAGACTGCATTCCCTTTCATTTTAAGATTTTTAACCATTCCCAAAAGTACTTTTTGATTCGTTAGGTTGTCATCTACAATCAGAACCTGTTTTCCGCTAATATCTGCCACAGGAAGATGACGTCGTTCAACTATAATTTGATGTTTTTCGAAAGGCAATGAAAAATAGAATTCTGAACCTTTTCCCGGCTCGCTTTTCAACTCAAGTTTTCCACCCATCATTTCCACCAATTGCTTGGAAATAGCTAAACCTAGTCCAGTTCCTCCAAAATTTCGTGTAGTTGATCCATCTGCCTGTTCAAAAGCACCGAAAACCGATTCCTGCTTGTCCTTTGGAATCCCGATGCCAGTATCTTTAACAGAAAAACGTAACCAAATATCAGAATGATCTTCATGGCCCACAATACACGAAAGGAGAACTTCGCCGGTTTTCGTAAACTTAATGGCATTATTGGTCAGATTTATTAGGACTTGTCGTAATCGGACAGGATCACTTTGTACCAAATACGGCAACTTCGGGTCCAGCTCACATATTAATTCCAATCCTTTATCGTGCGCAGGCTTAGCCAACGTATCCCCAATTGTTTCGATGAGTGTTTGAATTTCCACATTTGTGGAGTCAATATTAAGTTTACCCGCTTCAATTTTAGAAAAATCCAGAATATCATTAATAATCTCCAATAGTGAATCGGCGGAAATTTTGGCCGTTTTGGTATAATCTCTTTGCTCAGCAGTCAGTGCCGTTTCATTCAATAAGTCCAGCATCCCAATAACACCATTCATTGGCGTTCGAATTTCATGGCTCATATTAGCCAGGAATTCCGACTTTGATTTGGCTGCTTCCAGCGCTTTATCTCTTGCTGCCTGTAAACTTTCTTGCAGGTGTTTTTCTTCGGTAATATCCCGAATAATGGCCTGGATCATTATTTTCCCCCTAACCTCTACCTTATTTAAACTGATTCCGGCAAAAAAAGGAGATTGATCATTTTTTAAATACTGACATTCAAAACGCTGTGCCTTGCCCTGTTTAGCCTGAAACATATGCTTTTGGTATAATTCAAATGATTGCTGTCCATTCGGCTGATATTCAGGTAGAAATTTATCAGGCATTTGCCCAATCATTTTCTTTGATGAAATTCCAAATATTTCCCCTGCTTTAACATTACAGTCAAAAATTCTATTTTCGTATAATAAGATGATGGCATCACTGGCATTATCAAATAAATTTCTGTATTTATTTTCATTCTCTTCCAATTCTTTTAACGCCCGTTTCGAATCACTGACGTCGTGAATAAAGAAAATTATGCTTTCTTCATTTTCCCACCGGGTGGTTGTACAGGTACCTTCCACATCAATATATGACCCATCGTTTCTGGGAATTTTTTGATCTTCAATAAAAACTACTTCGTCCTTTTCAATTGAATTAATTTTTTCTTTTATTGATTCATATTTGTCTCCAAAAATTGTTTTCATCTCTAAGGAAAGTATCTTTTCACGCTCCATACCTAACATTTTTTTTAGATAGGTATTAAATTCCCATATATGTTCATCTCCGGGCTTTAATACAAAGATAGCTTCCGGAGCTGTTTCCAGAATTTTTCGGAGCCGTAATTCAGATTGGAACATTGTTCTTGTGCGTTGTTGATTTATAAAATAAATAATCGTAAAAACAAACAGAATAATGGTGATAAACATGGTTAATACGATTGCAAATAATCGGTAAAGCTTTATTTGAAAAATATCTCCAAGAACAACTATTCTCCACCCATCTTTATTTATTATTTTGCTGTTGACAAAATGACTATCACTGCCGGAATCGACAAATTGATCTTCAAAGATTAGGAAGGGTAATACAGGTTCCCATTTTATTTTTCCATATGTATTTATAAGTTGAAATCGTTCTTTTTCTCCAATTCTGGTGCGATAAAGGATGCGATTGACAAGAGTTGAATCATCAGATAAGAATATGACGCCTTCGGGACTTACCAGACATATATGTCCATGTTCCATAATATTATTTTGCAATAAATAATCCAAAGACCGTTCCATGACCAACACTCCTAAGGAATTTTCCTTTTGATTATATATTGGCACTGAAACCGTTAACATTCTTTGACCTGTGGATTTGTTTAAATACAGATATTGTCCTGTTTCACCCTGAATGGACTGATGAAAGTAAGGTAAATCTGAAAAATTTTTCCCTAGATAACTATTTTTCATAAATCGATTAGATGTGACAACAACCCTTCCCGTTGAATCCATTTCAAAAAGAGAGGTCGCTTTTAGAGATTCCTTATATCGATCCAAAACAGCTGTTGCCTTTTGGTTAGCTTCTTCTGTGCCGCTCAAAAGTGCCAGATGGAGCCAATAACTGCCCGAGAGCCCTTTTAAAGAGCTTTCTGCCAAATTGATTTCATCTCTAATTACTTTATTAAAAAAATACATATAGGCATTGTTTTCATGCTTCAAATTTTTCAGTGCTTGATCACTATATATTTTGGTTGCCAACCATCCGCCCACTTGTACAAGCATTGTAGACGCTAAAATAAGAACCCCAAAAATCATTTTTCGCTTCCAATCTTTATCGGAATAATTCTTATTTCTTATATAATACAAATAATTCCATGCACCGGCGGCAACTACAAAAATAATTACCCCCCTAAGGTAATCAATATTTATAAAAAATAAATCAGAATAACGAGATGAGGTTAACAAAAA
>JANTHG010000072.1 GCA_024762535.1 Calditrichaceae bacterium | reverse complement strand
T
Source organism: Calditrichaceae bacterium (assembly GCA_024762535.1). Classification (GTDB taxonomy): domain Bacteria; phylum Calditrichota; class Calditrichia; order Calditrichales; family Calditrichaceae; genus JANTHG01. Next base: position 13,931 of record JANTHG010000072.1, on the reverse strand, counting down.
AAAAAATTGCAACTTGCGGAGAATACGCGCCAAATTTACAGCAAATTATGCGGAGAATAAAAGATGAATAGAAAAAAATACATCTATCAACAAGAAGATTGGCCCAAGCTTCTACAAACAAGCTACAAAATAAAATCCCTGGCCATTAAAAACATTCCATTTAAAATTTAAAATCCATCATCTCTCATTTCCATAGTATTTTTTCTTTTATCTCCTCAGCTGTCTTGTTTCCTGTCAATTCCGCCACCAGTTCCAGCGCAAAGGGAATGGCCGTACCCACACCACGGCTGGTTATAACGCCGTGGTCTTTGACTACGGATTGTTCGGAATAGCGTTTTGTATCAAACACATTTTGTTCAGACGGGTAACTGGTTACTGTAATGTGGTCCGTAATGCCGGCCGCATGAAACACGGTGGGCGCAGCGCAAATAGCGGCCAAAGCCTTGCCCGCCCGAAAACGACTCTGGATCCATTCCAGCACTAATGGGTCGTTTTTTAGGTTGGTGCTTCCCGGTTGGCCGCCCGGCAGGATGAGCAGATCAAAGGCGGAAGCGTCTACTTCTTTGTAAAACACATCCGGCTGAATAGTAATAGAATGCGAGCCGGTGACCAGTGGGTACTCCAATCCGGCAACGGTTACAGGAATCGACGCCCGCCGCAGGATATCGATGATGGTGATAGCTTCAATTTCTTCGAAACCCGGCGCCAATAAAACCAAAGCAGATTTCATATAAATGGTCTCCATTTGTGGGAATTGCTTTAAAATTCAATAATATGTAGTTTAAGAAAAAAAAGAACAAGAGACCAACATGGCGGTAGCATATTTTATTTCCGATGTCCATCTGGCCACGGAACTTTCTGTAGAAGAACAGCATAAGCAAGAGCGTTTAAACCAATTTTTTAAAACTATTCGTTCCGATGCCACGCACCTGTTTATTGTCGGTGATTTTTTCGATTTTTGGTTCGAATATAAATATGTAATTCCCAAAGCCTATTTTATTTTTTTGTACGCTTTAAAAGAACTCAGTGACGCCGGTGTGGAAATTCACTATCTGGCAGGAAATCACGATTTTGCGCTGGGTACGTTTCTGGATGAATATGTGGGGATTAAAACCTGGCCCGAAGAGAGCACCATAGAGCTGGATGGGAAAAAATTCTATCTGTTTCATGGTGATGGTATTGCCAAAAGCGACGGCCCCTACCGTGTGCTGCGAAAAATCTTACGTAATTCCGTTAACCAGAAACTGTTTCGTTGGCTTCACCCGGATATGGGTATTCCCTTTGCCCGGCTTGCTTCCGGTACCAGCCGTAGCTACACCAATCAAAACAACCACCTGCGCGATGAATCGGATTACATCGAATTTGCCCGAAATAAATTTGCCGAAGGATTTGACTATGTACTTATGGGGCACCGTCACAATCCTTTGGAACATGAAGAAAACGGGCACAAATACATCAATCTCGGCGACTGGCTGCAAAATTTCACCTATGCAAGCTTTGACGGTGAACAGCTTAAACTGCTTTCCTGGTGATGATTTAATCCCTAACGCTACCGGCGTTCCTGAAGTGAACATTAGTAGTAAAGTCCTCTTAGGCGGGATTGGCATAAACGAATAATGAATGAGGGTTTTGGCCCACCAACTTTGAGGGGAAACCAACATGAGACCCACCTTTTGGGTAATAATTTTATGTAGCGTGGCTGCAAGCTTTGCCGGGCCGCCAATAGTGAAGCAAACGCGAACAAGCACACAAGCGGTTAAAACCTGGCTTCTCGGCGCCGATACCGTAAGCGTATCCGGTCAAAATATTTTTGCGAAAAACAAGCTGAATGCCGGGACATTGGCCCTGTTATCTACCGATGCTCAAAAGCGGATTATTGTAACACAGAGTCTGGCGCAACATACACGGAAATATGAAATTACAGATTTTTCCGGACACCGTTTGGGTGCCTTTTCCCTTCCTGCAAATCCGGATATTCCGCAGCCGCGCCTACTTGTGGATTCTAAGCGGAAGCAGTTGGTTCAGTTATATGCAAACGGACTGTTAGAGGCCCGTGATTTTAAGGGAAACATACGCTGGCAAAAACCAATTGCAGAGGGCGAATTGTTCTATTATGAAAATAGTTATTTTGCTGAAATGGACAATTTGGGTAATACCACCGTGTTGTTTAGTTATCCATCGGAAAGTGGCTGGATAAGCAGACTTCTCCGTTATTCTGCACAAGGAAACCGGTTGGCAGCTAAATCCTTTTCCCGCCGTCGTGCTCTGCATCTTGGTGTAAGCAGGGATGGAAAATGGTCGGCAGTGCTTTTTACCAAAGAAGACGGCAGCCATGGCCGGAAAGAACTGGTTTCTTTCGTTTTGGATGAAATGTTTCAACCTGTGTATCGGAGTAGCGAACCCTACCGGGAAGTAGGTTTTGCAGATAGTAGCCGGGTCGTGTTTATGAGTCGTGATGCCTTGTGGGGCGTTCAATTACAAAACAGTAGCGCAACCTTTCGTTACAAAGCGAAACCGGGCCATATTTTTGACCATATGCTGGTATCGGCAGCGGGCGTGGTGTCAGCTGTTTCCGGAAAAGCACAGGAATCGGCGGAACTCTATTTTACCAATGTGCGTGTTTATCGTAAAGATCTGCGTACATCTTCCTATTTTGAATATGACGGGCCACAGAACATGGAATATCTGCCGCATAATTTCTTCCTGGGAACCAAAGAAACCCTTTGGTTAGGTGGCCGCTTCGGACTATACGTCATGAAATTCGACAGAAAGGAAGGCGTACAATGAAATACGTTTTTCTTTTCACCTTTTTCGTGGTTCAACTGGTACAGGCCGGATACCAGTGGCCCATCAAACCCTTTAATCAGCAGCATGATGTGAGCGCTACCTTTTGTGAAAACCGGCCCTCTTCCGACGGCACCAACCAGATCGACCATTTTCATAATGCCATCGATATTCCGCTTGCAGAAGGCGGTGAAGTGTTTGCCATTGAAGGGGGCAATGTGGAATGGATTGTGCGGGACGGTTACTCGGCTTACATCCGGGTGGGGCGTTACAATTATCTTCATGTTACACCGCTAACCAGCCTGCAAGTCAATGACTATGTTCAAAAAGACCAATTGGTGGGTCATACCAATTATGCCAATCATGTGCATCTGATTGACGGCTATTATCCAGATTACATCAATCCTCTGCGGCCGGATGGGATTGCGCCGTTTCAGGATACGTACAAACCTACTGTAGCCTGGATTAAATTCTATAAAGATGGAACCACTACCGAATTTACCAATGGTAAAGTGAGCGGGCTGGTGGATATTGTAGCCCGGCTGTATGACAAAACGGATAACAGCACCTATGGTTCCAATAACGGAATCTATCTGGCCGGCTATCAGATTTTTGATTCTACAGGAACCGTACCTTTAAGCGATCCCTACACGCCCTATCAGTTTGATGTTCGGCCATCAAACAGCTACATAACTAATGTCTATTTCCCGGGCAGCGGACTCTCCACCTATCTCTATATTTTAACCAATCATGTAACGGGAAACGGCTACTGGAACACAACGAATTATGCTCCGGGAACGTACCAGATTAAGGTGTTCGCAAGGGATACGCGGGAAAACAATGTGATTGCCTGGAAAACTATCCAGGTGGCCCGGCAGGATGTGTGGCCGCCCGAACCGCCGCGTATTAAATCCTTTATCGCTCAACCCAATGGTGACTGGCAGCTAAACTGGTTCGCCAATGACTCATCCGATGTGGCAGGCTATGAATTCTTCTATTCATTTGACGGAGAAACTTTCAATAAACAGCAGTCCATTTCCGCAGCAATTGCTGCCGGAGATACAAATTATGCTTATAGCAATTTTACGGTAAACGATCCCTTTTATGTGCGGCTGCGGGCTTATGATAACGCGCCGGTCCGCAATTATTCCGACTTTTCCACAACCTATGCCCTACAGTTGGCTCCGGCAGGAACGCCCTTTTTGATTGTTAATGGATTTACCCGTAAAGACGGTATCTGGAAGAAAAACCGGCACGATTTTGTTGCCACGTATGCGGATATGCTGACCCGGCAAAGCATTCCATTCAATAGTTGTGAAGCCTCGGCCATTGCGGATGGAAGTGTGTTGTTAACAGATTACCCGAATGTGACCTTTTTTAACGGTGATGGTTTTACATTAAACGCGGCAGTGCGCCAGGCCATGCAAACCTATCTCGAACAGGGTGGGCATCTGTTTTTATGTGGTAGTGATCTGGCATCGGTATTGATCGGGGATGGAGATTCCTCATTTGTGCGGAATTATCTGAAATGCAGCCTTGTTGCAGATTCATCTGAATCAGCGATTGTAACCGACAGTGCTGCCGGCATTACCGCGGAGCTTTCTCAGCCTTTTGGGCAGCTGCCAGCCTGTGATGTACTGACGCCCGTTGATGGAGCACTGCCTTTTTTCCTTTATGGGAATGCTACTGTTGCAGGAGTACGATTTGAAGGTATGTTTGGCGCTTCCATCGTGGCGGGAAAAATCGTGTTTGCCGGTTTCCCTCTGGAACTGACCGAACCGGAAGCAGCGCGAAAACAACTGTTTAGCAAGGTGCTGAATGTGTTTGGGTTTTCTACAACAGGAATCCGTCCTGAGGTTGCATACAATCCACAAGGTTTTAAGTTAGGGCAAAATTACCCCAACCCCTTTAATCCCCAAACGGAGATTCAGTATACGGTACCTATTTTGCCAAAGAACAGTGTAACGGGAGACGGTGTTTTAGTGCATTTAACTGTCTACAATGCTCTGGGGCAGGTGGTTAAAGAAGTAATGCATGCCAAACAGAAGCCGGGTACGTACAAGCTTATTTTTGAAGGTAATCATTTGCCAAGCGGTGTTTATTATTACCGCTTAACAGCAGATGCTTTTAGCGCCACACGAAAAATGGTTTTATTGCGCTAGGGGACACCCATCCGTAATTTTCAATGTTGGATTTTGGGTACGGGGAACAATAACACGTATCCACACCCAATTCCCAATAACTTACTAACCCAATAACCCAATAACTGAATAACCGGAAACGTTCCTGTTCAGCGCAGCAGTATCATCTTCCGGGTCCGGATGGAGCGGCCGTCTATCTGCAGCCGGTAAAAATAAATACCGGAGGCGAGAGACGCGGCATTAAAAGGGATGCGGTACAGGCCGGGCATCTGTTTGCGGTTCATCAAAACAGCCACTTTCTGTCCCAGAATGTTAAAAACCGACAGGTGTACAATGGCGGCAGATGAAAGCTGATAGCGAATCGTTGTGATTGGGTTAAAGGGATTGGGATAGTTTTGGAATAATTCAAAATTATCAGCTATGGTTGCCTCGCCCGGCCTGTTCATGCCAAGCGGAAAGCCGGCAGACGTTGTTTTTAATATCAGGCCCTTATTGCCCACCAGCCATCCGGTTACACTGTCTGCAAAGAAGAAATTGTTTAGGGAATAGGCAGAAGCAGAAAGAGATGTTGTCCAGTTTTGATCCGGATACGCGCGTACATGTACACCCTGTCCCAGCACAACAAGAGCGTTTGGATTGGGGATGGCCACATTTTTTAAATTATCATTGGTGGATAGGGGAATTCGTTTCCAGGAATTGCCTCCATCAGTGGTTTCATACAACACACCACTTTCGGCGCTGAGGTAGCCATGTTCTGCATTCCGGAAGCGAATAGAAGTAAGTAAGTCGTTTTCGCCAATGGAAAAGGGCTGCCATGTACGGCCTCCATCAATAGTGCGATTGGCATTATACGAGGCACCGCTGCCGATTATCCAGCCTTCCAGATTATTTATAAAATAAATTTGGTTAATCCGGTTCAAGCCGTTCACAGTTTCCGGTTGCCAGCTGTTTCCGCCGTCTTCGGTTTTCACCAGCACCGCATTCTCGTCCCCGCCTCCGGCCCAACCGAATTGATTATTTCTAAAATAGATCGTGCGTAAAGTTTGAGTAACGCCGGATGTAACCGTTTGCCAATGCGTTCCGCCGTCCGAAGAATACCAAAGAGCGCCCCCGCTACCGGCTATCCAGCCGTTGGCCGCATCCGAAAAATAAATGGTTTCCCAATCGTTTTGAACCGGTAACGATACAACCTGCCAGTCCGTCCCACCATTTTGAGTAGTCAGGAGAGAACCGTTTGTACCAGCTACAAAACCGTTGTTTTTATCTTTAAAAAAAACACAACGGAAGTTTTCATTAAGGGGAGATTGTTGCCGTACCCAGGTTCCTTCGGTTTCAAAATGAAATACCGGGCTCCAGGCGCTAACCATTCCGTTGAATTGTGCGCGTACACGCCAGTAATAGAGGGTGTTCGCTTTTAAGGGATTATCAGGCGTAAACAGGGAATCGGAAACGATGATTTCATCTGATTCAAGACTACTAAAATCTTTGTCCAACGCCATTTGTATCTGAACCGGCACTGTCGGCTGCGATTGATGCCAAACCAGGGAGTGCGAACGGGTTGTTGCCACCTCTCCATTAAATGGCTCAATCGGCTGAGGAATCAAATCATACCCGAAATAACCCGATTTCATAAGTATTCCGAAATTTCCACAAATCCAGCCCGTACCCTGCGCTGTTATAGAAAGAGCATATAAATTTAGATTGGTTCCCGTTTCCTGAGGCTGCCAGGTAAAACCGCCGTCTTCCGAATATAAACAAACGCCGTGAGCACCGGTAACCCAGCCGTGTTGAAGATCTGTAAAATGAATATCATTCAAATCGTAAAATGTGTGTGTTTCCTGTTTTTCCCAGGTTGCACCGCCATCATAGGTGCGCAGGAGTAATCCCTCTTTGCCGCAGGCCCAGCCGTGTAAATCGTCCAGGAAACAAAGACCTTTTAAAACGCCTTCCGATTGCACATTGAGCGAAACCCAGTCGTCTCCGCCGTTTTTAGTGTTAAGAACCACAGCAAGATACTGATCGCCATTCCAGCTGGTGCCGGCAATCCAGCCTGTATCCGGATTTATAAAATGAAGATCATAATAATCCTGATTACTGATACTGATCATTCGTTGCCAATGATTTCCGCCGTCATTGGTTTTAGAAACCAGGCCGCGTTCCCCGGCTACCCAGCCCGTTGTATCGTTCAGGAACTGAATCGAGCGCAGAAAGTCGGAAGAAGGAGCGCTCCTTTTTTCCCAGTCGTCTCCACCGTTTTTTGTAGAAAGAACCGTTCCGTTGCTGCCACAGACCCAGCCTGTTTCGTCATTAATAAAATCAAGTCCATAGAGTAAATTACTTACCGGAGTCTTTTGAGCCAACCAGGAAACGCCGCCGTTAGTGCTGTGTAAAATCATTCCGGAGGAGCCGACCATCCAGCCTTCGTGGGCATTGATAAATTCCAGGTCGTATAGATTTTTAGTGGTTGAAGTTTCTAACTGTTTCCAGCCATTCAGCCCGTTTCTTGTAATAAAAGAGACCGTATCGGACCAGGCGCTCCAGCCGCCGTTGATCTTTGCACTTAAGCGGCAATACAAAAATTGGCTAAATATATCAAGAGGAATTGTAGTAACCGAGTCGGTTAAAGTAGAATCTCTCCACAGTACATTACTAAAATCCTCCACATCTGCTATCTCCAGCCAGTAAGAGGCAGCTTCCGGCCGGATTTGCCAGCGAAACAGGCTGTCTTCTGCAACATCCAAACTACCTTCCTGCGGATAGAGGAGGTGTGGCGCTGTGGCATGGGTGGTAAAATCCCGTGTGGCAGACCAGGGAGAGAGACCGAGAATGTTTTGCGAACGGACACGCCAATAATAATGAGTGGAAAAGAGCAGCGGGCCGGGATTCCATTCTGTTTGGGTGTAAGCCGAATCTTCCGCAACCATGTGGGAAAAGAAAGGATCTGTGGCTATTTGAACCAGGTATCCCTCGGCCCCCTGCGAATCATCCCAGCTTAATAAGGTGTGGTGATCCACACCAAGGGCGTGATTGGCAGGATACTGTAACTTGGGCGTAGAGACAGTGCTGACACCACCGGTAGTCGTCTTAAGAACTTTACCATTATCTCCGCAGGAAAAGCCGGTATAACGTCCGGAAAAAGCCAACCCATACACAGGACTGAACAGAGCGCTGTTCTGTTTTAGCCAGGAAGCGCCACGATCAATGGATTTGTAAAGTACAGCTGTGCCGGCGGAATCTCCGGCGCACCAAATGGTTGTGGAGTCTGCAAAAGAAACGGTGCGAAACGTATGGCCGGGAGCAAACAAAACCTGATTCCATGTATCCCCTTTTTTTCTTAAAAGGGTTCCGTTGGTTCCGCTAACAAACGACTCTTCCGAGTTACAAGCGATATCCAGTAAATCCGCATCTAAAGACAGATCCGAAAGCTCCCAGTGCGCGCCGGCATCTTCGGTAGTAAAAATGCGACCGGAATCCGCTGCAATAAGGCCTGTATGTTCATCTGTAAATGAAACTGCGTTTAGATTACAAATAATGGGCAGAGAAGAACGATGCCAGTTTTGTCCGTCATCCGAGTAGTAGAGTGCCGAGGAGTCGCCGCCCATCCACACCCGCGAAGAAGATGTGATGAAAACAGCGTTTAGGTTTTGACTGGTGGGGACGGGAACAAGTTCCCAGTCGTTGCCGTTGTTTTGCGTGCGAAAGACAATACCGGAATCACCCACAACATAGCCGAAACTGGTGTTGCTAAACCAGATACTGTTTAGAGAATATGTTCCTCGTAAGGTGCGCGCATTCCACTGTAGGCCATCACTGGTTTTTAGAACGGTACTATGGGTGCCACAGGCAAACAGATGGTGGCTGTCAATGGCAAAGAGATCGTGCAGAGATTCTGTTGTGCCACTTTGCTGCGGGAACCACTGGGCAAATGAAAGAGATACAAGCATCAGGAGAAAGAAAGATAGTTTTATCAAGTGCATAACCCACTAAGTAACAATGAAATATAACCAACAATCCTTTGCGGGTTTTGTCATCCTGAACGATTAAGTTGACAAAAAAAATGTATATTTTCAAGCCAATCTTAAGAAATGTCAAGTTTTGGTTTTTTTCATTGACCGGGCGCACAAAAACAAAAAAAAGCCCCGGCTTTAACCGGGGCAAAAAATGTGAAGAGCTATCGGTACACTTCGATCGTTTTAATCTGAACAGGTTTGAGGGGTAAATCGCGCTTGTTGCGTTTAACATTAGCAATTTTATCCACCACATCCATACCGGAAGTTACTTTCCCAAACACGGTATACTCACCATCCAATTGTGGTGTGGCTTCCTGAGTAATGAAAAACTGAGAACCTGCCCCCTGCGAAACATCGCTAACGCGAGCCATGGATAGTACGCCACGGTCATGTTTTAAATCATTAAATTCATGAGGAATATGTACCAATGGGCCGCCCTGTCCGTAACTTTGTACATTCTTCGTCTTAGTATTCGGGTCGCCGCCCTGAATCATAAATCCCGGAATAACCCGATGAAATAAGGTGTGATCGTAATAGCCGCTCTCGGCGCGCGTAATAAAATTAAAACAATGGATCGGTGCCTTATCCGGACGGAAAGATAATTCTATGGTGCCGTAGTTAGTAATAATGCGTGCCTTAACACCCTTTAGCTGATCGGTTAGAAACTGAATCCTTTTGTTGGATTCTTTAATAATTTGAACGGTTTGTTTGAGGGTTTTAACCTGCTTGCGTAAAGCGACATTTTCCTGTTCGGTCTTTTGGCTTTGACAGGAAAACAGAATGAAACCGGCAAAAAGAAAGATAGATAATTTCTTGAACATAGGAATCTCCGTTAAATGAATGTTATGGATTTGAAATTAAAAAGAGACAGCCTGATTTGCAAATAGGCGAAAAAAGAACCATCTGGCCAAAAACTAACCAAAAACGACCCATATGTGTTTATTTGTTAAGCATTTTAATGCCCGTCCGAATATGACAGAAGAACAAAGAAGGAGGAACCATTATGGAAAAGCAAATCCTTCAGGAAAAAATTAATATGCTGAATCAACGCTTACGCATCTTAATTTTACAGAATGCCAGGGAAGGCTCTGTTTATGATGATAAGTTTTTACTGGAACTCTATCATGTGTCCGGGCAGGTATTGGCCTTAAAGCAAAAGTTGGGTCAGTGGCGGCAAACAACTGTGGTAAACCGGATACCGGGAATTGTACCAACTTTAGTGGCACAATCCTAAACCTAAGAACACACCCTAACACCCTCATATACCCCCATCTGATCGAAAGATTGGATTTAGCAGCAGGCACCGGCGATTACAGTCGGTGTCCTCGCTGCAACTACCTATCCTTATTCGAAGACTTCTGAAACCTTCTTTTAAAAACAACGTATTCAAAACACAAAGAAAAACAAATAGTGTTCAGATAATTTTTGAAAGGGGAAAACACGTTGGTTGTCGAAACCCTCGAATTAACAAAGCATTACTCCAAAGGTAAGGTAAAAGCATTGGATGGTTGCAGCCTTCGTGTGGAAAAGGGAAAAATTTTCGGTCTTTTAGGGCCTAACGGAGCCGGAAAGACAACATTGGTTAAAACCCTTCTTGGTATCATTCATCCAACCAGTGGAAGTGCAAGAATATTGGGCGAGCCTATCAGTAACTACCGAGTCCATGCTCATATTGGTTATCTTGCCGAAAACCATCGTTTCCCTGAATTTTTGAATGCCCGGCAAATTTTGTTTTATTACGGGAAAATGAGTGGGCTTAATACAGAGCTTCTCTATAAACGAATTCCGGAATTGTTGGATTTGGTGCATTTAAGTAAATGGGCAAAAACCAGAATTCATAAGTTTTCCAAGGGAATGGCGCAGCGCCTGGGATTAGCGCATGCCTTGCTCAACGACCCGGACCTACTTTTTTTGGATGAACCCACTGACGGCATCGACCCGGTTGGCCGTAAAGAGATCCGCGATTTACTGATTTCTCTCCGGAATCAGGGTAAAACAATTTTTATCAATTCGCACCAGCTATCCGAAGTGGAACGGATATCGGATGAAATAGCTATTTTGAAAAATGGCAAAGTTCTTAAAACCGGCAGCGTAGAAGAATTTATTTCCGTAAAGCAGCAATACCAATTACTATTTACAGAAGGTGACACGCCTTTTTCCGAAGTGTGTGCGGAATTGAATATTCCTCTTGTTCAAACGGATGGCTTGTTCACTGTATCAGTGGAAAGTGACCTGCAACTGAACCACCTTATCGATGAGTTACGCCAACAGCGCTTTATCCTTCAGGGAATTGTGCCACGCAAAATTAGTTTAGAAGATTATTTTATCGACGTTGTTGGAGAGGAAGCTCAGGTATGAAGTTCCTTTCTATTGTTCAGCTTACTTTCCGGGAATCACTCGCTAAAAAAACATTTATGGCTTTTTTAGCCATCTCTACTTTCATTTGTCTGCTCTTTATCTTTGCGTTGAATGTGGATATTGTGGACGGTCTGCAATCGGGTGTTTCTATTTTCGGTAAAGATCTGCCAAAGCAATTTGATTTAACGAAGATTGTTGTTGGCATTGAGGGCGGATTATCGGTTCTGCTTTACACAGCGGGTATTTTTTTGTCCCTTTTTGCTACCAGCAACCTTATTTCCACCATGCTTAAACCGGGGTTTGTGGATTTATTCTTAAGTAAACCGGTCAGCCGTTTGCAAATTTTAAGTGGCCGGTTTATCGGATCGGTTTTAATAGTGGCCCTAAATATTTTTTACCTGGTGATTGTTTCCGGGCTGATTTTGTCACTTAAAACAGGCGTGTGGAATTGGGGTTTTTTATGGGCGGCTGTCATCATTGTGCTGAGTTTTACGGTGCTGTTTGCTCTGATGACCCTATTAAGCATTATCAGCAAAAATGGACCACTCTCTCTGATGGTAACCTATTTGGTTCTTTTCTTTAGTCCCTTGCTCCTGGTGCGTAACCAGATTTATGCCTTACTCTCTTCTAAATATTACGGGTACTTTTTTGACGGTTTGTATTATGTACTGCCCAAAACAGCGGAGATGGGCGCCATGACCCAAAACTTGGCAAGGGGTTTAGAAATTAATTCCTGGATGCCTTTATGGTCATCCCTGTTGTTTGCCCTGGTAATGCTGGGCATATCTGCTTATATTTTTCAGAAAAAAAGCTATTAGGAGGATTCTATGAAGTTCAGATTTGTAACAACCATTCTGGCCGGACTGCTATTACTTACCATTGCGGGATGTAAACAGGAAGCCCAACCGGTTTTGTCCGAAAAAACCAAACTGCAGTTAGCCCTGCTCCCGGAGAAAGCACCCATATACGGCTATGCAAATCTCCAGCATCTGCGTCAGGCTGAGTTATCCAGAGCATTTGTTGATTCCGTTCATAATATGCTTGCAAATAATCCGGCATTGTCTCATTTCCGTACTCAAACCGGTTTAAAACCGTACAAAGATATTCATGAAATCTTTTTTGCCGGAGTCTTGCCTAATGGAAAGGAAGGGCCAAAAGGCTTAATCGTTGCCATCGGAAAATTTAACCCGCATAAAATAATAGATTTTATTGAATCCAAAGACAAAGAAAAAAAACTGATTAAAAAATCATTTCTCCAGCATACGTTTTTGGTAGCAGAAGAAAAGAGTTTTGCCCTGTGTATTCCTGATAGTGCCACGTTGCTTGCCGGACAGGAACAACAGGTAAAGGACTGGCTTAAACGCAAAGCAGACAAACAGGGTTCGGGTCAGACTGCTCTGTTTAAAAAAATAGAGAACATGAAATATCCCCAGGGCTTTTGGCTTAGTATGAATATGGCTACGGTTCAAGATCGTCTTCAAAAGAAAGATTTAAAAAAACTGGATATTCTGAAAAAAATGAATAATTTTAATCTTTCATTTGATATGACCAATCAAATTCAATTTTTTGCCAGTGGTGACTTTTCGGATGCAGAGCAGGCCGGTTTGCTAAAGGATGCTATTAAGGGTGTAATAGCTGCGGGCAAACTGTCCGTTAGTGAAGAGCGGGATATAATTGATATTTTGAATAAAATTAATGTGGATAAGGATGGTAATCAGGTCTCAGTAAAGTTTAATCTCAACAAGGATGATATTCATAAGTTGATGGAAAAGAAAAACAAACTGCGCAAACAGATGAAAAGGACAAAAGTATAGACGCGGAGCAATTTAGAACAAAAAGAAAAGGGGCTGGGCAGCCATTGTAGCCCCATTCGATAGAGTTATTGAAAAAAGTATACGCAAAGGCTCAACATTGCAAATTCTTTAACCGTTTCCTGATATTCAACAATCATAATGTTTTTTGTTATTTGTTGAATCTCTAAGGAGCAAAATATTTTTTATTAGGGCCTTTTTTTTGATGGCTGCCCTTTGGGACGATAGGGCATTTTCATATATGTATCATTGCTGTCTAATTCATCAAGCATTTGGGATAGTCGTTTTGAAATCGTTTCTTCACGCTTCGCCCGGGTTATCCATCCGATGTAGTCGTTCTGTTGATATGCCGGCCTCTTCTGATAGGTTTCCATTAAACCACGCTCAATAAGGGCTTCATTGATAAAATCAGGCATTTGATACCGAGGTCGTTTTAATCTTTTAAATTTATCTTCATCCATAGGTACTCAATAGGTTAATGTATTTACGAGTTTACTAAAACCCTATCCAAGAATAGAACCCCAAATCAGTATGAATATTCCATTGGGATCAATGAAAACGGATTATGCTGCCAAGAATGAAGATGCTTGACACTAAGCATAGGAAGGAAACAAGTATTCCCTTTCATACAGGATTAATATTCAGGCTTGATGTTGCTATCATAAACCGAGATACTACCCTGTGAAAACAGGCCGATATGTATGTGTCTCAAATTAATCCTTGCTACCACATGGGGATTCCCCGCTACCATTCTCACCAACAAACCGATAAAGTTTTTTTATTCTTTTCTTATACCTTTATCCTAAGTGAAAATCTATAATTGAACC
>JANTHG010000071.1 GCA_024762535.1 Calditrichaceae bacterium | reverse complement strand
GGGGGAAAGAGATATTTATGTCCAGTTATGTTGTACCGTTAATTAACGAAATGGGGAATGTTGAAAAAGTGTACACCATAATGGAAGATATTACCAAGCGTAAAAAAGCAGAAGCTGAAAAAATGCAATTGGAAACGCAATTGCGCCGTTCTCAAAAAATGGAAACCATTGGTACATTAGCCGGTGGCATAGCCCATGATTTTAATAATATTTTGGCCCCTATTTTGGGTTTTACGGAATTGGCCATGTTAAAAATTGAAGCGTCAAGCCCTATTGCGAATGACTTAAAACAAGTTTTAAACGGAGTTAAACGGGCCAAAGGATTGGTGGAACAAATTTTACTGTTTAGCAAACAGTCCGAAAAAGAACGAAAACCTCTCAGGCTGCAAGCTCTTATAAATGAAGCCCTAAAACTGATTCGTCCATCCATTCCGGCTACTGTGGATATCCAATTGAGTTTGGATGAAACCTGCCCTCCGGTGAATGCGGATGCCACTCAAATTCATCAGGTTGTTGTAAATCTATGTACCAATGCCTGGCAGGCTATGGAGGAATCCGGCGGTATATTACGTATCGAATTAGAACAAATTATATTAGATGATCCGGTTGCAAAATTAAACCATAATCTGGTACCAGGTTCCTATGCCTGTTTATCGATTCGTGATACCGGACCCGGCATGACTGCTGAAGTTGTGGAACGTATATTTGAACCGTTTTTTACAACAAAAGCAGTAGATAAAGGTACCGGTTTAGGTTTGTCGGTTGTCCATGGAATAGTACACAGTCATAAGGGAGATATCCAGGTAGAAACCGAAAGCGGAAAAGGAACAACGTTTCATATCTATTTACCACTGGTGCATAAAGAGATTACTGAAGAAAGTAGGGAAATTACAGAGATTCAAGGTGGAACAGAATCAATCCTTATTGTGGATGATGAACCGGCTATTGCTCAAATGGTTCAAACAATGTTAACAAATTTCGGTTATAAAGCAGATGTTTTTAAAACTGCTACGGATGCAATAGACAGTTTCAAAAAAAATCCGGATAGATATGATATGGCGATAAGTGATTTAACCATGCCCCATATGACCGGGTTGGATCTGGCCGATCACTTACATTCCATAAAACCAACTTTACCCGTCATCATTATGACTGGATTTGGTGATAACCTTACCAAAGCATCGCAAGAACATTATGGGGTAAAGCGCGTGCTTAGTAAACCGGTATCTGTAATAGAATTAGCCACGGCCACCCGCCTGATTCTGGATGAAAATAAATAAAAATTTAATTCCAAATGGTAAGTTTACTCATTTGTTTTCAGTTCGTTATAAGCTACGGTAAAGGGCTCTTTAACACCGATTTCTCTTTTGTGTTGGCTTAAACGTTCAATAAGTAACTGATTGATTTCCTGGTATTTGGGAACCAGTAAGGTACCATTGCTGCTTCGAACTTCTTCTACGGTAATCATATCAGGTGTTAGTTCTTCAACCCGTACCTGTTTTTTCGTGCTGAATTCCAGATTGGTATTAATATGTTTTAATTGCTTTACTATTTGCGGGCTATATTTTTCTGGTTTATGTACCATAATTGCAATAGCTGCTTCCGGACCGAGTCCTCTGGAAATCCGTTCGTCAAAGCTCATAACAGCCCTTAGTATTTGGGCATTTAAAGCAATTAGTTTTCCTTCATATGTTAAGGTTTCTGATTTGGAGAATTTACTGAAATCCCATAATTGTCGTTCAATAATATCTGCAACCATTTCCAGTCTTGGTATTTCGCGAATAAGATCGGCTCCCAGTAAAGGATAATCTTTATATTGTTCCCATTCTTCTTCAGTCAGTTTTTCCATGATATACACCTTGTCCAGTATGGCAGGGGACAGTGCTACAAAACCAATTTGCGAAAGCATAGCTGATAATTCTAACATCCAGGTATCTTTCATATTAATAGCTTCTGCCAATTGCAATACATAGCGCCGTATACGTGATGCGCGTCCAAACGCTGTCGGATTAACTAAACTAAGTATATCGGTTAACACTTTTACGCTGCTTTTTACTGTTTTGTCCAATAGGTCTTTATCCGATCGTTGCAAGCGATATTGTTCGATACTGATGCGAATGACCTGAGACATTTTTTCCGGCGTACACGGTTTGGTTAAAAACCGGAAAATGGCACCACCATTTATGGCATCCATAGCGGTTTGCAAATCGGCATGACCCGTTAACATAATCCTAACGGTCTCCGGATAATTTTTCCGTACTTCGTTCAGAAACTGTAACCCATCCATCCCGGGCATTTTCATATCTGTAATTACTACGGCAAATGGGCCGTCTTCTTCCAGAGTAGTAAGGGCCGATTGGGCACCGATGGCGGTACGTAATTTGAATGTTTTTCGTAATGATCTTCGATATCCATTAAGAATGTTCGGATCATCGTCAACCAATAAAATTTTTTCTGTCATTATTCTGTTCTTTCCTTAAATATGTTTACTTTATAATCAATGTCTTATACTTCTATAGGTAACTCAATGAAAAAAGTGGTACCTTCACCTTCTTGGGATTCTACCCGAATACGTCCATTGTGTTTTTGTGTGATAATACTATGTGAAAGAGTCAAGCCCTGACCGGTGCCTTTTCCCACTTCTTTAGTAGTAAAAAATGGATTAAAAATAGATTCCATATGTTCTTTTTTGATACCGGTCCCGGTGTCTTGTATTTCCACAATAACATGATTTTCACGGGAATAGGTGCGAATGGTGATCGTTCCTTTTTCGCCTTTGTCCATATCCACTACATCACCAATAGCATGAGAAGCATTGACAATAATATTTAAAAAAACCTGATTTAGTTCACCAAGAAATCCGGGTACTAAAGGCAGTTTTTCTTCAAAATCAGTTTCAATGTCTGCCACATATTTCCATTCGTTTTTACTAATTAAAATGGTGTCGTTTAAGGCTTTGTTTAGATTAACCGGTGTTTTGGCATTCTGGTTGGGATGCGTAAATTCTTTCATGGTTTTTACGATTTTAGCTACCCGCTGAACACCTTCTATAGACTGCTCAATAGCCTCGGGAATATCTTCTAATAAAAAGGACAGGTCTATTTCTTCGCTCTTTTGGATTAAAAATTTATATTGATCCTTTAATTGTTCGTCTGTTAGTTTGGAATTGAATATTTCAAGAAATTCTTTTAAATCCTGAAACGAATCCTTTAAAAAACGGATATTGTCACCAACAAATTGAATAGGTGTATTTATTTCGTGAGCAATACCGGAGGCCAACTGACCAATGGATTCCAGTTTCTGGGCTTGAGTTAGCTGACTTTGCATATCTTTCCATTCGGTAACTTCATCCGCTAATATCAAAAACCCTGAAGCATGATCGGTTCCCTGCCCAAAGTTAGAAATATTTAAATTCAAAAAATGTGTTTGTCCGTTTGTATCTTTAAAACCAATATCTGTTAATGTAACAACTTCATTCTCGGTGCGACATTTGTTAATAGCTTTCGAAAGCACTGTCCAATCCCATTCAATTCCGCTTTTAAATAATTCTTTGCCGATGGCCTTTTCCTTTGAAATTCCGAAGACCTGTTCGGCCGGACGATTCCAGTGTACAATAATTTTATTGTCATTGAGAACAATTAAAATATTAGTTAGTGATTGTAGTAACTGTTCATTTTTTAATGAAACTTGTTTAAAAGCATCTTCGGTCTCTTTTAATTGGGTAATATCTTCTTTGATCGCAATGTAATTAATAGGACTACCTGAATCATCCATAACAGATCCGATGGAAGCTTCTTCCCAGAATAAGCTTCCGTCTTTGCGCCGGTTATGAAAACGACCTCGCCAGGTGCCACCGGATGAGATTGTATCCCACAAAGCTTTATATTCTTCCAGGGGTGTTTCACCGGATTTCAGGATTCTCGGATTTTGGCCAAGCGCTTCTTCCATAGTGTAGCCGGTTACCTGTTCAAATTTGGGATTGACATATTCTATGGAACCCTTTAAATCGGTCAACACAATGGATACTGGGCTTTGTTCCACCGAGCGCGACAATTGTAACAAACGATTGTAGAGTTGTTTGCGTTCAATCGTTCCTGCAATACGTCCGGCAACAAATTCCAGCAATTGCAAATCTTCCTCGTTATAAGCGGATTCGTCTTCATAACTTTGGATAACAATAATTCCGAATACGGTTTGATTCCGGATCAAAGGAACACCTAACCAGCAGCTGGCCATGGTCCCCACACGGTTTATTTTATGCTCATTACCGAACCGGGCTAATTCATCACCCCGGAGCAATAATGGGGATTTGTTTTTAATGACCCATTCACTGTATGTATGGTCAATGGCAACATGTTCAAAACGGTCATTGGCATCTTCCATAAAGGGCATACTTAGCGTGTTATCACTTTCGTTATACAATCCGATAAAAATATTCTTGATGTCAATGAGTTCGCCTAATTCGTTATACAGGGCCTGTAAATAGGCTTCCAGGGAATTAGTCCGTTCACTGGCCTGCGCAATGTTAAACAGGAATTGCTGGATTTTTTGCTGGTGTTGTTCCCTGGTTATATCGATTCCGGAACTCAGTGTTCCGGTAATATTCCCTTCTTCATTAAATAACAAGCCATTATGCCATTTGATGGTTAAAAGGCTGCCGTCTTTGGTGACAATGGGATTGATATAATCTTCCCGCGATTCCATGTTTCCGGAAATAATTTGTTTGTAAACTGCTATCATTTCTTCTTTATTTTCTTGAGGAATGCATTGTTCAAACCAATTTTTATGAATGAGTTCGGAAGGGATGTATCCGAGGATGTCACAGCTTTTTTTATTAGCGAGAGTAATATTACCATTGGTGTCCAACACGATCACCATCACATTCAGTACATTCAAATAATATAAATGTTGTTCTTTTTCATGTTTCAGCGTTTGAAGTAATTTTTCTTTTTCTTTTTCCAATTGTGCGCTTTTTATGGTTTTTTCCATAGCAGGTACTAATTTTCTAACCTGATGTTTAAACACATAATCCGAAGCGCCATTTCGTAGGGCTTCAATAGCTTTTTCTTCACCAATAGAGCCGGAAAACAATATAAAAGGTGTAATTGAATCCTGTTTTCTAACTATTTTAAGAGCCTCCAAACCATCGAAAGAAGGCAGAATATAATCTGACAGAATAAGATCGTATGAAGCGGAGTTTATAGCCTCAATAAAGGATTTTTTGGTTTGGACATGTTCAATGTTCGGGGAATACCCTTCGGCCAGTAATAGCTTTTTTACAAGATCTACTAAAGGAAACTCATCTTCCAGATAAAGAATTTTTAAAGTTGGCTTCATTTTTACATACCTGTTTTAGTATCTATTACATCTATCGATTTCATATTTCGACTTTAAAGATAAATACTTAAGGTGATATATTTTATCGGAGCTTACGAACAGTATTAAAGTAAAAGGGAAAATTTAGCGTTTCGGAAGGGAAAAGTTTTCCTGATGGATTTTAAAATCTTTAGCTGAACAGATTCTTTTGCAAAACTGCGCATAGCCTAATTTAATGATTAACAGAATGTTGTCCTCAGAAGAATTTCCTGTAATAATTTTTGGCACGTCCCTTGTATAAACATCCACGAGGAGAAAAACCATGAAGATATTTGAATTGCCAAATATTCAATTACTAAAAAAATCATTGGATGTGTACAGCCGTCAGCACGAAGCAATTGCTCAAAACATTGCACATGCCAATGATGATGACTATAAGCGGGTTAAAACGGATTTTGGTGATGTACTTAAAAAAGATTTATCCCGTCGCTTAAAAGTGACAGATCCGCGTCATATAGTCGAATCGACCTCTCCGGAGCCCCATGGTTTGCCAACGAAAGAGGCAAAAGTAGATATGTCGCAGGAGATGGGTGAGTTGGCGGTGAATCAGATTAAATATGATTTTGTTGCGCGAAATCTAACCAGAAATTATCAAATGTTAAATACGGGAATTACCGGTAGAAGCCGGTAAGGAGTGTCTAATGCGAATTAATGGACTGCTTACAGCAATGCGAACTTCAATGTCCGGATTATCTAACCAGGTAAAGCGGATGGATGCTATTTCGGACAACATTGCAAATGCGGAAAAAGCACCGGATTCCAATGGAAAAGTGTACCAACGAAAAATTGTCGTTGCAGACAAAACACCTGGTACCCATCCAGGGCGGTTTCGGAATATGCTTGATATTTCATTACGTCGTACCAGACCGGATCACATGGACGCCAAAGGCGTAACTGGTCCGACAGGTTTGGATGAAAAGGAAGTGAACCCTGTAAAAGTAGTTAAACAAAGCGGATTTAAAATGGTATTCGACCCAGGCCATCCACGTGCAGATGAAAACGGCTATGTAAAGATGCCCAATGTAAATCCCGTAGAAGAAATGGTGGATTTGGTAAGTACCAGTCGAACTTACCAGGCTAATGTAACAGTAATGAATGCTGCTAAACAAATGGCAAAACGTGCATTAGAAATATAGGTGAAATATGACCGTATCAGATAAGTCATGGATGATTAACGGAGTCGGGAAAGCTTACCAGCAATTTCGACCCAAAATCAACTTAAATCCTACAGAAAAAGAAATAGCATCCCCACAGCAGGTGCAGGCTGCCACCCGGTTGCACAAACCGGTACTACAACCCTCGGATATTTTGTCAATAAGGGAAAAAGATACTTTGCAGGCTTTATTTAGCACGCAAACAGAAACCCGTTCATTTTACGGCCATGCCAGAGTACAAAATGTACAGGCCGGTTATTTACTGGATATAAAAGGTTAAGGAGTGACCATGTCTTCCATCAACAATCTTCAAAACGTCAATCTGCGAGAACTGGTAAATCAGAATCAAAACAAAATTACCAATCGCGAGCAAACCGATAAGGCGGCCGAAGGAAAAGATTTTGGCGAAACGATTTCCGACTTTATTCAGGCTGTTAACAATGATCAAAAAAGTGCCGATCAGGCTGTAGCCGATGTAGTACAGGGAAAATCGGATAATCTGCATCAGGCGATGGCTTCCATGGAAGAAGCACGTCTAAGTTTTCAGTTAATGGTTGAAGTCCGCAACAAATTATTGGAATCTTATCAAACCATTCAACGGATGCAGGTATAACATTCTAATTGGGAACGAAAAGGATTGAGGATAAAAACAGAAAAGACGGGGTTTGAGGATGAGCCAGATTAGCGCACAATTAACACAATTATTTTTCCAGTATTCAGTCAAACAGCGGCTGATTATATCCGGCGTGTTGATTGCTTTTATTTCAGCTGTTATCGCGCTGGTTATGTGGTCTAATCGTACCGAGTACGAGATGTTATTTAGTAATTTACCTCCGGAATCGGCCAATTTGATTGTATCTGATTTGCGGAATGGTAAAATACCGTTTCGTTTGGATAATGGCGGAACAGCCATTTACGTTTCAGCTGATCATGCGGATGAATTGCGTTTGAAATATGCACAAAGCGGTTATATGAAAGATTCGGTTACTGGGTATGAATTGTTTGATGAAAATAGTATGGGGATGACTACCTTTATGCAACAGCTTAATTTTAAGCGGGCAACGGAGGGTGAGCTGATGCGTACTATCAATCAGTTTCCGGAAGTAAAAATGAGCCGTGTCCATTTGGTAATACCGGAAGATAGGCTGTTTGAAGATCAGCAAAAGGGAAGCGCTTCCGTAGTTTTGCATTTTCAACCGGGAGCTTCTTTAAATACCAATCAGATTAAAGGTATTTCCTCTTTGGTGGCCAACAGTGTCGAAGGGATAGAACCTGAAGATGTAGTTGTTATGGATGATGAAGGCAATGTTCTGGTAGAAGGCAAAGAAGATGATCCTTTACTGGCTGGTGTGGGAAATCAATTGGAATTACAACAGGCTCTGGAGAATAAATTACAACAAAAGGTAAAGGCTCTGGTTGGCGGAATAGTCGGGCGAAATAATGCAGTTGTAAAAGTCTCTGCAGAACTGAATTTTGATCGTATCGAGCGTGTTAAGGAAGATGTTGATCCGGAAACTTCCGCTCTGGTCAGCGAAGATACGTATTCTGAAAACTCACAAAATGTAAGCGATACTTCTAAATACAATGCTCAAAAAGTGGTTCGTAATTATGAATTCAGTAAAACCCATGAAACCTATGTGTCCAATTCCGGTAATGTTAAACGATTGAGCGTAGCCGTTCTTGTGAATGGCCGATATAAGCAATCTGAAAACAGTGATGGCGAAATTTCTGCAACCTATGAACCCCGCAGCGAAGATGAACTTAACCAAATCGCTGCTCTGGTGAAAAGCGCGGTGGGTTACAATGAAGACCGGGGAGATATCGTAGAAGTACAAAATGTACAATTAGCAGCTAAGCCGTCTATTCATGAAACCAATATTTTGGGAGATACGCTTCCGTTTGATTTGATTGAAAAGTTAATGACCTACCTGCTAATTGCTGTTGGGTTATTTATGGCCTACCGGTTAATAAAGGGATTGTTACAGACCAGTATATCCCAATTGGGAGTCCCTGCACTGGCCGGTGTGAGCACCCAAGCGCTTTCCAATCCCTCCGGATCTTCCGAAGAAGCCGGTAGTCAAATGGAATCCATCGAAGGTGAAACACCTCGTGCTCCCCTCCCGGAAAAAGAGGTAAGTGAAGATTTGTTCATGAAAAAATTAAGTCCTGAAACCAGGGCCAAAATGAAAGCTACCGATCGTATGACAGAGGAAGTTATCGAATTTGTTGAAGAAAATCCGGAAAATGCGACTAAATTGTTACGTTCCTGGATAACACAAGCGGGAGTTAAATAATGGAAGCAGAAGCAACAACTGTAGCAGCACCGGCAGATCCGACTAACCAACTTGATCCTATTCAGAAAGTTGCGCTTTTATTAATTGCGTTTGGTCCGGACAGGGCGGCACCTATTTTAAAAGATCTTGATGAGGAAGAGATTGAACAGGTATCCATTGAAATTGCCCGCCAGCAAAATGTTTCCATCGAAGTTCTTTCTGCTGTTATCGAAGAATTTTACGAAATGATGATGGCGAATAAGTATATAGTGCAGGGTGGTATGGATTATGCCAAACAGGTGCTGGAAACAGCCTGGGGTAAAAAGAAAGCAGGAAATGTGGTGAAAAAAGTTGAAGCCGCCACAGAAGTTAGCGCCTTTTACCTTTTGCAAACAGTGGACGACAAACAATTACAAAATTTTTTAGAAAATGAACATCCACAAACAGCAGCCTTGATTTTAGCTAACCTCAAACCGCAACAGGCGGCATCTATTCTTTCGGAGTTGCCAGAAGA
Organism: Calditrichaceae bacterium; assembly: GCA_024762535.1. Classification (GTDB taxonomy): domain Bacteria; phylum Calditrichota; class Calditrichia; order Calditrichales; family Calditrichaceae; genus JANTHG01. The sequence continues at coordinate 4,675 of JANTHG010000071.1, read as the reverse complement.
AAATCAATATGAAATTGCCTATCGTGTGGCTACGATGGGAAAAACCTCACCCGAATTAATTGAGGATATCGAAGATGTTTTGCGGGAACAACTCGGTTCGGTTTTTGGTGGTGGCTTGAGTAAAACAGGTGGCGTAGAGGCCATGGCCGAAATATTGAATTCGGTAAGCCGCACTTCAGAGAAAAATATCCTAACCAAATTAAGAGAACGCGACGCCGGATTGGCAACGGAAATTACCGAATTAATGTTCATGTTCGAAGATCTGCAACATTTGCCGGATCAAGCAATACAAAATATTTTAAAAGAAATAGATTCTAAAACCGTGGCACTCGCATTAAAGGCTGTAGGTGAAGAATTTAAAGAGACCATCTTTCGAAACATGTCTGATCGTGCTGCTAAAATGCTTAAAGAAGAGCTTGACTATCTTGGACCTGTGCGTGTAAAAGATGTAGAAAATGCGCAAAAAAGTATACTCGAAGTTGCCCGGCGTTTGGAAGAGTCCGGACAAATTGTGCTCAGAAGTGGTGATGATGAAGAATTGTTAGATTAGGAAAAATATGAAAGAATTTCATATAAAGCTCAACCGAAAACTGACAGGTATTAAAGAATCTTCTGTGGGTATATCTCCGGTAGATATGGATGAAAAATATGTATCTAAAACCGAAAATGCATCCATGTCCGCTTCCGAGGCCGTTCACATGCGTCAACTTTACGGACGTATTAAAATTTTGGAAATGGAATTGCAAAAGGCCAGGGAAGAATCGTTTAGAGCCGGTTTTGAAGAAGGTCAAAATAGCACAGTTCAGGATGCTAATAAACGTATAGAAGCAATGCGGATCGAAATGCAGGCCATGGAATTAAAATATTTGGAAACTATTGAACAAATTGAAGAACCCTTATTGGATCTTGCCAAACGTATGGCTTCCGAAGTTTTGGCAACCGATTTGAAAATAAGAGATGACCAAGATGAAATTTTATCACAACGCTTACGGAAAATGCTTTATGAAGTGGTCGATCAAAATAAAATTATTGTGGAAGTTCATCCCGAACAATTACAAAATTTAACGGAAGAAGATTTAAACGCGAAATTGAACGCTCCCCGAAATATGGAATTAAATTTTATAGCAGGCAAAGATTTGCAAAAAGGTGAAGCACGACTTAAAACAGAAGATTATTTTGTGGATGGTACCTTTGAAAATCAATTAGAACATTTACATGACCAATTAAAACATAAGCAAACAAAATGAAATCTTTAAAAGACAATTTCTACAACCATTTATCACGTATCAATCAATTGAATCCCGTTCGTGTTGATGGCAAAGTGGCGCAAAGCACAGGTCTGGTTATTGAAGCCACATCACAAACAGGAACCATCGGTGATATTTGCGAAATCCAGATGTCAGCACAGCAATCGATTCAAGCCGAAATTGTCGGTTTTAAAGAGAAGAAAATTTTACTGATGCCACTGGGAGAAACCGTGGGAGTGGCACCGGGTAGCCGGGTACAACTGAATACACAACCCTTGCGGGTTCCGGTAACGCAACAGTTACTCGGCCGGGTGATAGACGGATTAGGGAACCCGATTGATGGGAAAGGACCTATAAAATCAGAAAAATTTCGCCCTATTTATAATGATCCGCCAAACCCTCTTATTCGAAGCCGAATTCATAAACCGCTTGCAACAGGTATTCGATCCATAGATGGTTTAATTACATTGGGACGTGGCCAGCGTGTAGGTATTTTTGCCGGTAGTGGTGTGGGGAAAAGTGTACTGATGGGAATGATTTCGCGCTATACCGATGCACAAGTTAATGTAATTGCTCTCATTGGTGAACGTGGTCGTGAAGTCAGGGAATTTATCGAAAAAGATTTAGGTGAAGAAGGTTTGAAACGTTCGGTTGTGGTAGTGTCTACATCGGATAAACCGGCGACGGTTCGTATTAAAGGTGCATTACTGGCTACAACCATAGCTGAGTATTTTAGAGATGAAGGGCAAGATGTTCTAATGCTGATGGATTCTCTAACCCGTGTTGCGATGGCTCAACGTGAAATAGGTCTGGCAATTGGGGAACCGCCTACAACCAAAGGGTATACACCATCGGTGTTTGCTTTAATGCCCCGGTTATTGGAACGTGCCGGAAATTCGGACAGAGGAAGCATTACCGGTTTGTACACCGTTTTGGTTGAAGGTGGCGATCTGGATGAGCCCGTAAGTGATACGGCTCGTTCCATTCTGGACGGTCATATTGTGCTTTCGCGTGATATTGCCACCCGAGGACATTATCCTGCGGTGGATGTGCTGGAAAGTGTAAGTCGTGTAAAGAACGATGTAATATCTCAGGAACAAAAAACGGCTGCTGCAGAAATTCTGGAACTGATGGCTGTTTATCGTGATTCAGAAGACTTGATTAATATCGGTGCGTATGCTGCGGGTAGCAATGCCAAAGTAGATCGTGCCATTGCCCGAATAGATGCAATTAATCAATTCCTTCGGCAGGATATGCTGGAACGGACTACCTTCGAAGAGACCATTTCGTCTTTGTGCAAACTTACTGAAGGGGCCGAATAATGGCGAAGCGCTTTCGATTCTCGTTACAAAAAGTCCTGGATTTGCGGGAACATAAAGAAGAACAAAAAGCTATCGAACTCGGGAAAGCAAAGGCTGAATTACAAAAAAAAGAACAGATTCTTAATCAACTTAGTGAGAAAAAAGATCAACAGATAAACGATACAAAATGGTATCAAAATGAACAGCCAGATTTAAATTCTATTCGTGTAGCAGGAAGCTATGTACAACAATTAAATGTGGCCATTAAACAAACTAAGCAACAGGTAAAAAAAAATAATATAAAAGTAGCAAAAAAACGGTCGGAATTATTGTCAGCCGTACAGGACAAAAAAATTGTGGAAAAACTTAAAGAAAAAAAAATGAAAGAATATAAAAAAGAAATTTTACAGCAGGAACGTAAACGCGAAGATGAGCTGGCCATTAGTATGACCAGTCGCAAACATCAGGATTGGTAATAATATGGCAGCCTTGAAATGGATAATATTAATTTTGGGTGGATTGGCATTTATGATCACGGCCGTTTTTTCGGTAATGCTAATCATGCAACCTCCCCAAAAACCAATTTCTAAAACAGTAAAAGGGAAAACTGTTGCCAATGCTAAATTAACAAAAACTCAAAAGTTACAGATCCAAATTGAAGATTATAAACAAAGATTGACTCAACAAAAAGCTATCATAGATAGTTTGGAAGAAATTGCTGCGGCAAAAACAAAATTAGAACAGGAAATTGAACGTTTAAATGTCCTTTTAAAAGGAAAAACAGATAAAGAAGCCCGGGCCAAGGAAATAGCCAAAACACTTTCTTCTATGAAAGCCAAAACCATGGCTCCGATTTTACAGAAACTGGATGACGAAACCATTATTCTAATTTATCAACAGACTGGAAAAACTGCCCGTAAAGATATCTTGCTTGCATTATCCGAAACCCGTGCAGCAAAAATAACAAATAAATTGATTAATTCGAATTAGGTGCCCTATGAAAGTAGCCAAAAATATTCAAATATTAGCTTTACTTCAAAATACGGCTGGGTCCAAACCAGCAAAAAAACAAACGTTTTTTTCGTTTGGAAATTTTATGGAACATATTTTAAAGGCCAAATCTACAGGTAAAAGCAAATTGGGTTCCGGATTCATCCGCTTTGGAAATGCCCAGAACCAAACGGTACCAATCACCAAAAATGGAAAACAGAGTGTTAAAACAAATATAAAACCAACCCAAATAAAAATTAATTCTATGAAAGAATTTGCTCATATTCTGGGAGGTTCTTCAAAATCTAATACTTCAAAACAAACAGGTATTTCAACTTCGGAAAGCGCATCAGGAAAAGTAACACAAGATATTAAACTTGCCGATTCAACGACTGGGACAAACATCGAAATAATAAAAAATACACTTATCCAGGGTTTGTTTCTTAGCCAGCAGGAGCAAACAACTCCAAAACAATGGAAAAATCTAAACCGGGCGATCCCCGGATTGAAATTTTCTGTAAAGAAAAAATCTGGGGGAAATACTCTTAATGTTAGTGTGTCCGAAGGTGTGGATGTAAAAACCATTCAGAACCTGATTAATAAATTGGAGACGAAAGCAGGCCAAAGACATGTTTCTATTCCAAAGATACATATTTCTGCTTCAGAGAGTTCTGGTACTAAAAGAACAAATAAAGCCCCATTTAATGCCGAAGCTAAAACACCCGCAACAGGGGAAGTTACTAACAAGAAAAACAAAAGTGCGTCCGTTTCACAATTAAACTCAGGGAAGGCATCTTCGATTAATACTGCAAAAAATGAAAAGTTAAAAACAATTTCCATATCAAGAGATACGCAAAAAACAGATAAAAAGGACCCTGTCAAAATCTTGCAAAAGGCAAATCATTCAAATAAAGTGAAAGAAGAAAACAGTTTGCCTGATACCAAATGGCGGGAGCCCAAAATAGATAAAGCCGAAAATAAATCACTCCGATCGGACAGGATAAATGTTGATGAAACTAAAAATATTACAAAAATGGTGACTCCCAAAACAGAAGAATCGATAGCCGCCCCAAAAACAACTAAACGTATTCATCAGGATACTGAATCAAAAAGCAGTAAAGTTGATAATACCAATCG
>JANTHG010000070.1 GCA_024762535.1 Calditrichaceae bacterium | reverse complement strand
TGGGTTCATTTTGGCCTTGGTGATGCGACAAGCATAGATTCTATTGAAATCGATTGGGCAGGTTCAACAACCGTAGATTATGCTCTCGGTGTTGACGCTGATCAGTTCCTTACACTTACCGAAGGCCAGGTGAGTGCAATTTCTAATAGAAACTCTATGATACCAACAACAACGCGGTTAGAACAAAATTATCCGAATCCCTTTAACCCGACTACAACCATTCATTATACGGTGGCAAATACAGGTTCCGTTCAACTAAACGTATTCAATACATTGGGACAAAAAGTAGCCACATTGGTAAATGAAAAACAGATTGCAGGAATACATCAAGTTACTTTTAATGCTGCGCATTTATCCAGCGGTCTGTATTACTACCGTTTAAATGCGAATGGTATTACTCAGGTACGTAAGATGTTGTTAGTAAAATAATCTATTCTGCCTTCCGGATTCCTTCCGGAAGGCTTTTTCTTTTAACACGCCTAAAATCCTTTGCATCTAGTTGAGAAATGATTAATTTATATAAAAGCAGGGGAACTCTTATGAAAATAATTGTAAAATACACATCTTTCTTTCTAATCTTCAGCCTCGCCACTCTCTTGTTTTCGTGTGGCGGCCCAAGCAGAACCGTTCAACGTATATCCGATTCCAGCAAGACCGATATTAGCGGAAGATGGAATGATACAGATGCCCGGATAGCCGCTGAATCAATGATTCACGATGTCCTTTCACAAAATTGGCTGAGTCATTTTAAAGAACAGGAACAACGCCCGCCTGTTATAATGATTAGCACTATTTCCAATCAAACTAGTGAGCATATTAATACCAATGTTATTAGTCATGAAATGGAAAAAGAGTTGCTGAACTCGGGGCAGGTTCGTTTTGTGGCCTCGGCACAAGAACGTAAAGAAGTTAGGGATGAACGTTTGGATCAGCAAAGTTATGCATCAGTGGAATCCGCAAAAGAGCTGGCTAATGAACAAGCTGCAGATTTTATTTTACGCGGTACTTTAACTTCTGTTGAGGATGTCTTCGATTCCGAGCGGGTGGTTCTGTATAAATTATATATGGAACTGGTGGATGTGGAAAGCAATACCAAGGTTTGGATTAATACCAAAAACATAAAAAAATATATTCATCAGGATCATTATCGATTGTAATCTGGGATGACTTTGAATCGAATCGTTAAAGAAATCAGTACGCTCTCTCTGATCATATTGCTTTTTTCATGCACGGCTACATTAACGTACATGGCTTATAAAGACAACTTGCGTTCCGACTTGCGTTCCGGGAATTATGAACAAGCCTTCCTTCAACTGAATCACCATAAAAAAGAAATCTATTCTTCTTCACAAGACCGTTTACTTTATTATCTGGACAGAGGGCAACTGGAACATTACCGCAAAAACTGGTCCGAAAGTAACCGATATCTGGATCGGGCGGACCATGTAATGGAAGAATTGTTCACTAAAAGCATCAGCCAAATGGCAGGTTCTTATCTGCTCAATGACAAGGTTATGGATTACAGTGGAGAAGTGTATGAACAAATTTATGTAAATGTGTTCAAGGCCCTTAATTACAACGCAATCGGGCAAACGGAAGACGCCCTGGTAGAAATTCGTAAGGTTAATATTAAATTGCAGCAGTTAGAAGGTCAACTGGCCGAATCGTTTAAACAGATAACAAATGAGAAGAAAATAGAAACCCGGCCACCGGCTCCTTTTTACAGTGATGTACTGGCACATTATTTAAGTGCAGTTTTCTATCTGCATAACGGTCAAACCGATGATGCACGTATTGCGATTGAAAAACTACAACAATCCTGGCAAACACAACCTCATATATATAAACAGGCATTTCCTTTTTTTATAGATAGTCTGCTTACCACTGGCATACCGCGTATGCAAATTGTATGTTTTACGGGTACGGCACCCGCTAAAGTGGTTACGGGTGGCATGATTACTACATACAAAGATTACATCGGTATTAGTGACTTATCCATGCCGATTCCATTGCCCAATATTCCATTTCCAGGTTCGGAACCAGGTTACCATTTTAAATTTGAATTACCAGAGCTGGAATCTATTCCTTCTCAAATAGAAAGGGTTACCATTCAAACGGATCTGGGTTATAAAAAAGATCTTTCACTGCTCGAAGATATGGGTCTGGTGGCACAAGAAACATTCAAACACAAAGAAGCTCTTTTATATATAAAAACCGTTCTACGCGCTGTTGGTAAGGGACTGGCTGCGGCAGAAGCGAAAAAAAAGTTAAAAAAAGAAACAGATGCGGATCCCATACTCGGCGCTTTTATAGATGCAGCTATTGATGTGAGTGTGGATGCAACAGAACAGGCCGATTTGCGCTGTTGGGACAGCCTGCCTCAAAAATGTTTTGCAGGAACGCTTGCACCAATTCATGGAAATACTTTAAGTGTTTCTTTTTTAGATGACAACGGAAATGTGGTGGATAAACAAAGCATTTTACTTAATACGGATTCAAAACAAAAAGCTGTGTTAGAATTTTTCTCATTAAAATAAAAGAGGTGGCATGATACAAAAATTATTTTTTTTCGTAAGTCTTTTGTTTATAATTGCCTGTGCCGGACAGAAAGTGATTGCGCAAAAAAGCCGACCCGCCTGGATTGACCAACCGGGCAGCACTTATCCTGAATCGGAGTATATTGTTGCTGTTGGCAGTGCTGATAACCTTAAAGACGCAGAAAATGCAGCCTTGGGAAATTTAGCCAAAGTGTTTAGCGTACGGATTAAAGTGGATGAAACACTTGTCAACCGTTATGTCGAAAAAAATGGCGATGTATCAGGATCGGCTTTATTAATAGGTAAAACAGACACCAAAACAATTCAAGATTTAAAAAATATTCAGATTGCACGAACCTTTTTTTCTAAATCCGAAGGATTATATTATGCCTTAGCCGTATTGGATCGTAAACAAACAGCTCGTATTTATCGCCAGGAGATTCAGGATAATACGATAAAAATAAAAGATGATATGGAAAAATACCAATTGCAACCTCATTCCCTGTTACGTTTAAAATATATAAACCGTGCCTTACAAACAGCAAAAGTGAATGCTGCTCTAACAGAGCGTTATAAAATAATCACCGCTGGGCAATCTCTTCCCGATCTATATCCGTTGCAAAAGTTGAGTGACCTGCAAGCCAAGGAACTTGGGAATATAGGCATATCGATCGCTCCCCAAAATAGCATGGATAATGATGTTGAGAATTATTTAAAGAACCTAATCGGTAAAATAGGGCTCAAGATTTCAGGACAACCGTCCGATTTAAATATGCGCTACCGCCTGGAAAGTAAGCCGATGCAGATAAATCGGCCCAATATGTATGCCCTGAAATGGAATATTACCATTGACCTGATAAACAAAATGTCGGATCAGGGAAAACATACATTTAGTTTTGGGAAACGCACGGTTAGCATCAATCGGGATCAGGCTGAAATGAGGATGAAAAAAGCGATACAAAAATGGATAAACACAAAATTTAAACAAGATTTACAGAGAATTTTAACTTTTTAATTATTTTAGTAAAATTGATCTGTGTCAATGTGTGGGATTATATTATTTAAGAAAATCAACATAACACCCAGATAAATCGTTCATTTCACAAACCAAAGGAGAATACGTATGAAACGTATGTTGCTAACCTTAGCTCTTGTAGCTTTTTCATTTACTTTGTTTACTGCCTGTGGCGGTGGCGAAAAAATGGTAAAAAATGATAAGTTACAAGCCTACGAAGATCCGTTCCAGGATTTAACTGATATGTCCAATGCCATCATTGACGCCGGTGGTGTGGCTGCAGTAGGTCAGGGTATTTCCAAACGTCAGGATTTTGCGAAGAAAAAAGCGGTTACCGACGCTCAGGGCCAATTGGCTGAAATTTTTAACACCAAAGTTCAGCGTCTTAAAAAGAATTTTGCCGAAGAAATTGGCAGCGCTGATGATTCTGAAATCAATGAAGCTTTTACCGAAGTAACCAAAACCCTGTCCAGCACCATGCTTAAAGGCGCCATTACCAAAAAAGTAAAATACATGCGCGATAAAGACACTAAGCAATTTACAGCAGCAGTTGTGGTTGCAATTGAACCGAACAAAGTCAATATGTCCATTTTTGACGAGATGAAAAACAAACGTCCTAAACTCTACGAACGTTTTCGTGCGACCAAAGCGTATGATGAACTGAAAAAAGAGATGGATACCTACGAAAAACAACAGAATTCCGGTTATTAATATTTTTTAGAAAAAGCGGGCCGAAATATTCGGCTCGCTTTTCTTTCTATGGATTGTTTCTTTATGAGAAAACACATATGGGTTGGCTCGATACTCCTGCTTTTAAGCGGGATTTTTCCGTTATTTGCCACGAATATTTATCCGGACTGGTTTATTCATCCGGGTACATATCCGCAGCTAATAACAGGATATACCTATAACGGAATGAGCGCTCAGGATGATGCGCTCAATATGTATTGTGCGTTTAAAGAGTGTATTGTTGTTGGCACTTTAGAAATTTTTGAAGAAAATGAGTCGGATGAATTACTGAAGAACAGCAACTATTTTTATTATTTTTCACCCGACTCTGTGGAAGCGTTGGAAGGCAAATTCTACGAAGCAGATGCTTTTGATGTGAGCACGTTTACCCACGACCGGATTGCCGCCTTTAGTTTTGACAGTACCCAAACTGTCAGCACCCTGTGGATGAATGCTGAAGAAATCGAACGCCCATCCTGGGTCGACAAAACGTTTTTCCGGGATCAAAATTTTTACTATGGGGTGGGTATGTACACGGCCTTAGGTCGTGAAAATGACGGCTGGAAAACCGCAGAAGAACAAGCCATCTTTACTATTTTGACCGCTTTGGCTGTGGAAGTACACCATTTAAAAATTGATGTTCGTACCGGTGATGCTTTTACGCAATCTATGGATCAAATTTCCTTCTTAAAAATTAAATACCTGCTCCGTAATATCCAGGTGCTGGAGCGCTATCCGGATCGCCAAAATAAGCTGTATTACGTTTTGGTACGCATCCCGCGCAACGGACTGGTTTCACCTTTAATGAAATAAAATCCCTTCGAAGAAATACGAAAGGAACCTACATGTACAAGTTTGTTTTACTACTTTTAATATTGGTGATCCCTCTTTCGGCCTATGATTTTAAAATAACCGTTAAATGGGATGAAATGGCAACCAGCGGTGATGCAGAAGCCATTATTCAATATTTACATAATGGCAAAATGGAAGCCGTACGAGGCAATCTTTCCAAAGGTTCGTTGGATAATAATATTCATGTAAACCGAACCTTAAGCGGAAATTCCCAGGAGTTCATTGTAGAAAAAGCAGCAGGTACTTTAATCAATATTTGGGTTGTAAACTCGGTTATGGATGAAGATTTCGCCAGTAAAGAAGATTATATGATGCTCTCTGATTCCAGGGCAACCGTTTGGGTAGAAGACCGGCTGAATCAACAAACTTATCAGATACAGGTGCCAGAGCATATGCCGGGGCTCGCATTTAGAGGGGGTGCCATTGCAGATGGAAAGTTTTATGAATTTACCGAGATGTTTCGAACACAACGTCTGTTTAATGCGACCATTATTCATGCAGTTACCGGTAACCCTTTGCCCGATGTGAACATTACCATTAAAAATCGCGCTACCGGAGAAACCGTTGCCATGGGTAAAACGGATGAATATGGTGAATTCAATCAGAAAATGGAATATGGCGATTACGATGTGGTATTTACTAAACCCGGATTTTTATCATCCAAACATGAATTTCGCATGGATTTAACCGAATTGCCGGTCTGTATGAATTTTGCCCTGACTCCCAAAATTAATAAATTCAGGATCGTGCTAACCTGGGGCGCTTTTCCTAACGATTTGGATGCACACTTAAGTGGGCCAAAACCTGACGGCGGTTTATTCCACATCTGGTGGCGAAACAAAACCATGATCGGCGGTAAAAACTTTTTAGACAGAGACGATCAAAAGTCATACGGCCCTGAAACCATAACTATATATAAGCCTGCCAAAGGCCTTTACAAATACGCTGTTCACAATTTCAGCGGACGTAAACGCCGTAATCGTCAGGACCTGTCTTATAGTAATGCTCATGTGGATGTGTATGGAAACGGACGTTTACAGGCCAGTTTTGACGTTCCTGTCGGACAGCGCGGGAATGTATGGTATGTGTTTGATATCGACGAACAGCAAAATATTATTCCGAAAAATAAAATGTATGATTCCAAAAAAAGCGCCAATGTTATTCGCTGAAAAGCAGTAAGGAAATCACTATGCGATCTGCAACTACGTTGTTTTTAACTGTTTTTATTCTGTCCTTCTTTATTTCCACAACAGCCGCGCAGAATAAAAAATATCCTTCCCGCTTTTATCTCGTGGGGGAAGGAAGCGCAGAAAATACCGGAAATCCTGCGGATGTTACGGCTGCCAAAGAGCGGGCAATGGGAGACCTCGCCAATCAGATTCAGGCAAATGTGAATTCCGAATTCATTAATCAGGTAACGGAATCATCCAGATCGCTGTCCGAATATGCGCAATCCAAAATAAAAGTAATTTCCAGAATGCGGATAGATGGCGCTCAATATGACGTTCACAAATCGAAAGATTACATTACGGTGCGTGCTGTATTGCGTAAAGATGAAGCTGCCGATTTGTATGCCGCTAAAACGAAAAAGCTGATCCATTCCCTGCAGACGCAGATGCAGCGCGTCAATCAGTTGATGCAGTCCGGTGAAAACGAACAGGCGCTAAGTCAGTTATTCGAAGCCTCTAAAATCTTTAATCAGGTGGAACAAAACCTGATTGTGTACATGATTTTAGGTGGAATGGATGCCGACGCCCTGCAACCAAAATTTTCACGCGCGGATTTAGACAATAAAATTTTTAAACTGACCCAAAAAGAGTTTCATACTTTCGATGATGTGCTAAACGGACTCTGCTTCCAGCTTGCCAAACAAATTAAACCGGGTTCAAAGGTTACCGTATTCCCATTTCAATTCCAAAATACCGCATTTGGCAGTCAGCTTTCAGATTATATCCGTCAGCAAATCTATTTCCATTTACCAAAATTCATCCGTTTTGAACAGGCGAAACAGGATGCGCAGGGTAAAGCCAATGGCATTCAGGTAAGCGGTTCCTACTGGCTGCATGGTGAGCAGGCGGAATTGCTGGCCACCTTGTTTGATGAAAAGGGCGTAACCTTTGGCAGCGCACGTATTAAATTTCCCACACGCTTTTTAGATGAGGCTGGCGTTGCTTACAAACCGCAAAATTTTGCCGAAGCTATGAGTGAAAAACAGTATTTTAATAAAAATGAAGTAGTGTACGGCGATTTAAAGCTGGACTTTTGGACCAATAAGGGCGTCGAGAATCTGATTTTTAAAGAAGGCGAACAGATGAAATTATTTGTCCGCGTTAATACGCCGGCCTATGTGCGTTTTATTTATCACCTGGCCAATGGTATGCGGACTCCTTTGATTGATTCCTATTATATCGACCAGTCCAAGGTGAATAAAGTGGTGGAAATTGCTTCCGGATATGATATTGTGTGTGCGCCTCCCTTTGGAGTGGAAAAATTGCAGGTATTTGCATCCAGCGAACCCTTTCCGCGGCTGAACGTTACCACGACACGCATTGAGGGAGAAGATTACACGGTGCTGGCAGATGATTTACAGAAATTTCTGCAAAAAACCCGCGGATTTATCCGCAAAAAACCACAAAATGTAAAAACAGCGGAACGTGTCATTACAATTACCACTGTGGCCCGTTTGGCGCCTATGCCTACTGACAGCACAGGAGGAAACTAAATGCGAATCCTTTATCCGGTTTTTTTTATTACTCTTTTCCTGATCAGTTCCTGCGTCTTTGCACAGGATGATTTTCATAAATGGCTGCAAAAAGATCAGCAGGATTTTCAATCTTTTATCGAACAGGAAGATAAAGATTTTTCCAATTTTTTAAAGCAGGAATGGTCGCCCTTTAAAACGGAAAAGGGAGACGTGCCGGATACCAGCCCCAAACCGGTAACGATTCCGAAAGTTCCGGAAAAAAAGACGCCACCACCGCCACCTAAAACACCACCAAAGGTGCTTAAAAATTTGCCGATTCCCACTAAACGTCCGCAGCCAGCATTAATCCCGCTGCCAAAACCGGATCCGGCTAAACCGGCTGTTCATTTTAACTATTTGGACATTCCTCTATCGGTTGAATATAAACCTGCTGTTCCCATAGACCTGTCTACCGGAATTCAGAATAAGACCCTCAGCAAAGCCTGGGAAGCCATGAGCGCACCCGGCTACAAACCGATGATTGAACAGTTACAGGACATGAAGCGGTTACTGCAACTCAATGACTGGGGCTATTTGCAACTGGCGCAACAATTTGCCCGGACTGTTTACCAAAACGACGCTAATAAACAAGCGCTTCTAATCTGGTTTGTGCTTAACAAATCCGGTTACGATACCCGTGTAGCCTACAGTAAAAAATCCATATATATTTTATTTCCTTCACCCGATGAAATATTCGATAATAAATTTGTGCAGATTAATGGTACACGCTACTACTTTTTACAAACGCTTAAGCCTGCTTTTACATTAGATAAACAGGTGTACACCTATCGTAAAAATTATAAAACTGCCACCAAACCCATTAGCATGCGCATATATAAAATTCCTCAGCTCAAACGGGAAATAGTAAAAAAGGAATTTAAATTTACCTTTAATCATAAACCGGTTCAGGTTCCGGTACAGTTCGATAAAGATGTGGTTACTTTTTTCAAATCGTATCCGCAGACTGATTTAAAGGTATATTTTGCAGCTCCCATGTCCAACGAAGGAAATTTTAGTCTGCTTTCAGCATTGCGCACTCATGTGGAAAATATGCCGGAAACCGAAGCAGTGAATTTTTTGCTGCGCTTTGTGCAGACCTCGTTTGCCTATAAAACGGATGACCAGCAATTCGGCAGGGAAAAGTACCTGATGCCCGAAGAAACCATGTATTATCCCAGTTCCGATTGTGAAGATCGTTCAATTTTATTTTCCTATCTGGTAACCCATTTACTGGGATTGCGTGTCATCGGCCTGGATTATCCCGGTCATATTGCCACGGCTGTTCAGTTTCATACGCCGGTAACCGGAAAAACCGTTACATATAAAAACATGCCCTTTACCATTTGCGACCCCACTTATGTAAATGCAGATGCCGGGATGTGTATGCCTCAGTTCAAAGAGGTGCAACCGAAAATTATCAGTCTTTTTTAAGATGAAGTGGAGGAATAGGCAATGAAACGAATGATATGGATACTGTTCCTGTTTGTAATTACTGTTACAGTAATAGCCGAAAAAGGGAATTCTATTGGTAAAGTAACATTTCCCATCGGGAAAACCTATATTCAGTCTAAAGGCTCTGTCAAATGGAATAAAGTGCGTTATTACATGCCGGTCTATGAACGTGATAAAATTAAAACGGCAAAAAATGCCCGTTGCGAAGTAACCCTGCAAAGCAAAAAAGTAATGCGTATTGGCGAAAATTCCGTTTCGGAAGTTACACTTGGTAAAGACGGCGCTCACGAAGTGAAAATCAGCCGCGGGCTGGCCTGGTTGAGTATTTTCTTGCCCAAAGGTAAAACCAAGTTGCGGGTGCGTACACCTTCATCCGTTTGCGCTATTCGTGGTACGGTGTACCGTTTGAAGGCTGACAGCGCACAAACCACGTATCGCTGTTATAAAGGAACGATTAAAGTAACTCCTTTTAAAAAGGATGGGCAAACACTCACCGATTCCAGTTTTGCCATAGGCGCAGGGGAAGAGTTGATTGTTGTGTCCGATTTTGAAGCCTATAAAAAACAGCAGGAAAAAGAATTTCAGGATTTCAAACAAAATGATGAAGATGAATTCCAGAAATTTATGAAACAAGATCAAAAAGACTTTGAAGATCAGGTACAGGCTGATTTGAAAGAATTTAAAGCTATGCAGGGCATTCATTTTAAACAATCCAAATTTGATCAGGAAAAAGACGCTCAGTCCGATTGGGTTCAATGGAATAAAGAACGGGATAAATTGTTAAATGAGTAAACGGATTTTGTATGGAGTGTTGTTAGCGTTTATGCTAACCGTTTCCTGCGGCACCAAAGAAAAACCTTCGGATAAAACAGCAGGTTCGGATAGTTTAAGGACCCAAAAGATAACTCAGACGCCTAAGGATGCGCCAGAGTGGTATGTAGACGCTCTGCATGATAGCACCCGATTGGTTGGCCTGGGCTTTGCCCGCTCGCGCCGTTTGCCTTTGGCGCGAAATAAAGCCATGCTGGAAGCACAGGCAAACTTGGCCAATAAAATGAACCGGCACCCGGATTCTGTTTTTACCATATCCCTTGGAAAAACCCAAATACTCAACCAAACGCGGTTTCAAAAAGAAAAGGTATGGCAGTTTTATGTGCGGCTTGCCCTGGCTTCGGATACACTTACTCAAAAGGAAATGAATTAAATGAAAATCGCAGTTCTTGGTGCTGGTCTGGTGGGCGGGCACATGGCTACTGACTTAGCGCACCAATCCCGCTTTGAGGTTTCGCTTGCGGACAAAGATCCTAATGCCCTCGAAAAAGTCGCCGGCCTTCCTATTCATACCCAAAAATTAGATTTGAGTGACTCGCGTACTTTAAAAAAATATGTAGAACCCTTTGATCTGATCTGCAGTGCAGTACCTGGTTTTATGGGTTTTGAAACGCTCAAACTTATAATCGATGCCGGTAAGAATGTAGTAGATATTGCCTTTTTTCCGGAAGATCCATTTTTATTGAAGGAGCTGGCTCAGGAAAAACAGGTAACCGCTATTGTGGACTGCGGCGTGGCGCCGGGGATGAGCCACATTCTAACCGGGTATGCAGCAAGTACAATGGATGAACTGGACAACGTACGCATTTATGTGGGCGGGTTGCCACAAATCCGAACCTGGCCCTATGAATATAAAGCGGTGTTTTCTCCTGTTGACGTTATTGAAGAATACACACGGCCTGCCCGCCTGGTAGAAAATGGAAAGGTTGTTGAAAAAGAAGCGCTGTCCGAACCGGAAATCCTTTATTTCGAAGGAATTGGCTCGTTGGAAGCATTTAATTCCGATGGGTTGCGCACGCTTACTCAAACGATCAAAGCTAAAAATATGGCTGAAAAGACCCTGCGCTATATAGGACATATTGAATTAATGCGTGTTCTGCGCCACAGTGGTTTTTTTGATAAACAGGAAGTGGAAATAAAGGGACAACGCATTCGCCCGGTGGATCTAACGGCACAATTACTATTAAGAGACTGGAAGCTCAATGCCGGCGAAAAGGACCTGACCGTAATGAAAGTTGTGGCCGAAGGGATGAAAGATGGGAAGCGGATGAAAATGGAATTCGACCTGACTGATTTTTATGATGAAACTAACGAAGTACATTCTATGGCCCGGGTAACGGGCTACACGGCAACCGTTGTGGCAGGTCTGTTAGCGGATGGGAAAATAAAAGAAAAAGGCCTGGTTGTACCCGAATATTTGGGGTTTGACTCCCAAACTGTGACTTCCATTCTGGAAGGTTTAAATCGGCGTGGTGTGCATTACAGAAAGACTATCCTTACAATTTAGGAACAGATTCTTGAATTTTTAAAAGTTGTAATTTTGAAATTAATACTTCTTCAGGTAATCCGGCTTGTTCACTCACTTTACGTATGTTCCAATTATTCAGGTTTAACAAATTTAAAAAATAGAGCTTCTCAAATTCTTTCAGAGCTTCTTCATATGTGTTTTTTAATACCGTTCCCTCTAAAGTGCGATCCATTTGCAAAGCAATAGCTGCTGTACCATAGTCTATTAAATTCGATTGAGCAAAAATTACCATACGATACACTGCCGATTTAAGTTGGCGAACATTGCCAGGCCAATTGGCATTTTGAATAAGTTGAAGGGCATCTTTACTGAAATTGGTTACATTCTTGCCAAATTTGTCACAGGCAGAACGTAAAAAGAATTCAGCGAGAGGATGAATGTCTTCCCTTCGATTTCTCAGGGGAGGAATACTTAAATTTACAACATTTAAACGGTAAAACAGGTCCTCCCTAAAGTGCCCGTTTTTGATTTCACTATGAATATCCCGATTGGTGGCTGATATTATACGAACATCCGAATGTATGGTAGATGTTCCGCCCAAAACAGTATATTCACCATTTTGTAGAAACCGTAGTAATTTTGCCTGCGAAGAGGGTGGTAACTCAGAAATTTCATCTAAAAAAAGTGTGCCCCCTTCAGCTTGGGCTATTAAACCCGATTTACGTTCATTCGCTCCAGTAAAAGAACCCTTTTCGTACCCGAATAATTCACTTTCGATGAGTTGCTCCGGTATGGCGCTACAATTAATAGATACCAACGGTCCGGTTTTTCGATTACTGCGATAATGAATAACTTTAGCCAGTAGATCTTTCCCTACACCGCTTTCACCATGAATAAAAACTTTGGCATTGGTAGGAGCAAACTGGTCAATCTCATTTATGAGTTGGGCCATGATTTTACTTTTTCCTACAAGTGGAAATTGTTTACTTATTTCTTTTAGTAATGCCTGATTGGCAAAGGAAAGTTGATTTTTTTCGATAGCTCTCAAAATAGTCAAGCGTAAGCGGTCAAGGTCCAACGGTTTTTCCAGAAAGTCATAAGCCCCCATTTTAGTTGCTTCTACAGCTGTTTGTAAAGTAGATGAGCCTGATATCATAATTACGGGGAGTTGGGGCTTTTTATTTACAATTTCTTTTAATAAAACGATTCCATCCAATTCCTGTTCTAAAATTACATCTAACAGAATAACATCCCATTCTTCAAAAAGAGCACGATCAAGCCCACTGTCTGCATTGGTTTCAAATTCAATGGGAATCTCATATAAAGCTAAAGTTTTTTGAATCTGCTTACAGTAAGCTTTCTGGTCATCGATTAAAAGTATTTTTTGCATTACTTCTTATTCCTCAAGATTTTTAAAAATCAAACGGAAATAACTACCTGTTTCGGGAATTATGTATCCATAAAAAGTCACTTGATTTCGATAGAGCAGAATTAAAGCCATGTTTAATATCGGCTGGGTGAAATCCGTTAAAATTTTGCTGCCTAGTAATTCATTGCTTTTAGGAATTTTAGGTTCTTTTCCAAGACCCTCAGAAAAAATGTGGATTTCTGTTTGAGCCTTGTCATCGGATGAAAGTTTTTTAATAGTTTTAATATTCACAGCTTGTTGATTATTATTCATAAAAGCTGAAAACCGGGTTAGTTCTTCCAGAGCCATTTCAAGTGTTTTTTCATCACATAACGTAAAATCAATTTTATTATCTTTAATCAGATGAATTAAGATAGTTTCAGACATTCTTTTATAAGTGGTTGTAACAATCTCATTCAGATTTACTACCTGATTTTTTAGAGGTTTATTTTTGCTAAATAATACAGCATTTTGAATACGTCTGGATGTCTCTTTAGATGCTTCCTGTGCAGGAATTAAAAATTCATCAATTCCATCTTGATCCGGAAAAGTATCTTTTTGGTGCGTAATGAAATTTAAATTATGGAGGGCCATTAAAACTGTGGACATCGGGCCCTTGGCATCATGGATCAGGCGATGCAAGATGGTGCGGCGGAGCTCAGAGAAGGTATCTTCATAAATAATACAAACAATTTGATCCATTCTAAAAGGGAAAACTGACAATTTGAATTTTTTTGATTCTATCTTAACAGGAAAGTCATGAATATCCCAGGGATAGTTGTTGTTTAATTCCAGACCGGTTATCTCATTAAATACGTTGTCTTTGTTTAGTCTTGGGAAAAATTGGTTTTGAAGGTTTTTGAAAGCGGTATTGCTCTTTTTAATTCTGCCTGATGCATCCAATAAAAATGCAGGATCGGTAAAATGTTTAATTGGATTTAAAGTTTGCCAAAGCAATACAAGTAAAAGCAAATTAATAACTGTTATGGAAATGATCACAACCATATGTTCCTAAGAACCTATTTTATGTGTTTTAAATGCCAACAAGAATTTACAAATTTAGTTAAGTTTTTTA
>JANTHG010000069.1 GCA_024762535.1 Calditrichaceae bacterium | reverse complement strand
AATCGCTGCGGTCAGCGTGGTCTTACCATGATCCACATGACCAATCGTACCGATATTCACATGCGGTTTACTTCTATCAAACTTTTCTTTTGCCATTTTATCCTCCAGGACCTTCACTCAGTTAATTTCTAAGAGACACCCTTAACACTCTTAATCACTTCGTCTGCAATACTCTGCGGCGCTTTACCATAGTGTGAAAATTGCATGGTGTAAATTGCGCGCCCCTGAGTTAGAGAGCGCAAGGATGTTGCGTAACCAAACATTTCACCAAGCGGAACCGTACCACTCACAACCTGAGCGTCTTTCCGCGGCAAGATGCCAGAAATTTTACCTCGCTTGGAATTTAAATCCCCGATAACATCTCCGAGATATTCTTCGGGCACAACTACTTCTATACTAAAAATAGGTTCTAACAATACAGCGCCGGCTTTTTTGGCAGCTTCCTGAAAAGCCATTGAACCCGCCACTTTAAACGCCATCTCGCTGGAGTCCACATCGTGATACGAACCATCCACGAGTCGAACCTTAACATCCTCAAGGGGATACCCGGCAACCACGCCGTTTTTCATCGCTTCCTCAATACCGGCTTTAACAGGATTGATATATTCCCGGGGAATAACACCACCTACAATCGCGTCCTCAAATTCAAAACCCTTGCCCGGTTCATTCGGTTCCATTTCAATTTTAACATGACCATACTGACCACGGCCACCAGACTGTCGGACAAACTTACCCTCGGCCTCAACCGCCTTGGTAATTGTTTCCTTGTAAGCCACTTGCGGCTTACCCACACTGGCACCAACTTTGAATTCGCGCAACAAGCGATCGATAATAATTTCGAGATGCAATTCGCCCATACCACTAATAATGGTTTGGCCTGTCTCTTCGTTGGTACGTACATGAAAAGTAGGATCCTCATCACTCAGCTTAGCTAGCGACTGACTGAGTTTTTCCTGATCCGCCTTCGTTTTGGGCTCTACAGCTACAGCAATAACTGGTTCGGGGAAATCCATTGATTCCAGCACGATACGTTTTTTGAAATCACACAACGTATCACCTGTACGGGTATTCTTTAAACCAACAACGGCTGCGATATCGCCCGCAAACACCTGCTCAATATCTTCACGGTGATTGGCATGCATCTGCAACAAACGACCGATTCGTTCTTTTTTTCCACTGATAGCATTATAAACATATGAACCGGCTGTTGCTGTTCCGGAATAGACTCTAAAAAAGGTCAGGCGCCCTACATATGGATCGACCATCACCTTAAAAGCAAGAGCTGAAAAAGGCTCGTCATCCGTAGCATGACGAACAACTTCCTTATCCGTATCCGGATCAATTCCAACAATTTCTTTTTTATCTTCCGGAGAGGGTAAATAATCAATAATAGAATCCAGCAAGCGCTGCACCCCTTTATTCTTGAAAGCCGAGCCACACAACACCGGAACAATCTTACCGTCTAGCGTTGCCTTGCGGATCACATTTTTCAACTCCGCAACAGTAATTTCTTCACCATCAAGATATTTAACCATCACCTCTTCGTCATACTCGGAAACCGCTTCCAAAATATTGGTGCGATACTCTTCCGCTTTATCAGCGAGATCTTTAGGAATTTCACCCACTTCAAACAAAGCACCGAGAGAACTGTCATTATATAGTACCGATTCCATATTTACAAGATCAACCAATCCGGTAAACATATCACCCGCACCGATGGGGATTTGCAAGGGAAGCGGATTTGCACCCAGTCGCTGACGCATCATATCGAGAACATTATAAAAGTCCGCGCCGATACGATCCATCTTATTAACGAAAGCAATTCGCGGAACACCATACTTATCAGCTTGACGCCATACCGTTTCAGACTGAGGTTCCACACCACCTACCGCACAAAACAAGGCAACGGAACCATCCAGAACACGAAGGGAACGTTCCACTTCGGCCGTAAAGTCCACATGCCCCGGCGTATCAATAATATTAATATGGGCATGACGCCAGGTAACGGTTGTCGCTGCGGAGGTAATCGTTATACCCCGTTCTTTTTCCTGATCCATCCAATCCATGGTGGCAGCGCCATCATGCACTTCACCCATACGATGGACACGACCAGAGTAATACAAAATACGCTCTGTCGTCGTTGTCTTACCTGCATCGATATGGGCCATGATGCCGATATTACGTATATTCTTTTTTTCTATCTTCTTAGCCATTATATCTTCTTACCACCTGAAATGAGCAAAAGCCTTATTTGCCTCTGCCATCTTATGCGTGTCTTCACGCTTTTTAACGGAAGCACCTTCATTTTTATAGGCCGACATTAATTCCGCAGCCAAACGCTCTGCCATGGTTTTTTCATTGCGAGCGCGGGAATAGCGGATCAGCCAGCGAATCGCTAACGCCTGACGACGATTAGCACGAACCTCAACAGGCACCTGGTAAGTTGCACCACCAACGCGCCGGGATTTCACCTCCAGCACAGGTGCCACATTTTCCATCGCCTTTTTAAACACATCAAGAGGATCTTTTTTTAATTTACTTTGAACGATGTCCAAAGCAGCATAAAAGGATTTCTCGGAAATACTTTTCTTACCGCCATACATCATATTATTAATAAATTTAGCTACAACCAGATCTTTATATTTAGGATCGGGCAGAATCACTCTCTTTTGTGGCCTTCTTCTTCTTGGCATCTCAACTCCAGCTCAAGCTATTATTACGCTTTTGGTTTTTTAGATCCATACTTAGAACGGGATTGGCGGCGATCTTCAACACCACTGGTATCCAACGTCCCGCGTACTATATGATAACGAACACCCGGCAAATCCTTAACACGACCACCGCGAATCAATACGATAGAGTGTTCCTGAAGGTTATGACCCTCACCCGGGATATATGCCGTTACTTCTATCCCATTTGTCAAACGAACACGAGCCACTTTACGCAGCGCTGAGTTCGGTTTTTTAGGAGTGGTGGTGTACACACGTGTACATACCCCTCGTTTTTGCGGACTATTCCCCAAAGCCGGGGCTTTCGTCTTTTTCGTTACTACTTTGCGTCCTTTACGGATCAACTGATTTATCGTCGGCAAAGCAAACCTCCAAAAAAGTTGCAGACTGCTAATTTAAGGTAATTATCGTCTGGTTTCAAGTATTTATTTTATTAATTTTCTGCTTCTTCAGTATCTTCAATCACTGGATCCTCAGCCGGCGGCTCATCCACATGCAACATTAAATTGTTGTATTGCTTCATCCCCGTTCCAGCCGGAATCAGGTGTCCC
Organism: Calditrichaceae bacterium; assembly: GCA_024762535.1. Lineage (GTDB taxonomy): Bacteria > Calditrichota > Calditrichia > Calditrichales > Calditrichaceae > JANTHG01. The sequence continues at coordinate 11,276 of JANTHG010000069.1, read as the reverse complement.
ATAATCACATTTTCCTTTAGGCCAATCAGATGATCTTCTTTTCCCTGCGTAGCTGCATCCGTTAGAACCTGCGTGGTTTCCTGGAATGAAGCTGCCGAAATAAAGCTCTTGGTCGTCAGGGCCGCCTGTGTAATACCAAGTAATAAGGGACGGAAACTGGCCGGTCTTGCTTTTCTGAACTTAACCGGTTTTTGTTTTGCCTTTTTCAGATCCTTATTGATGATATCCACACTTTTCTTATCCGTTATAGATCCCTCACGGAATAATGAATCGCCGGGATCTGTAACTACAATACGGTTGGCAATGCGTGAGTTTTCTTCGAAGAAATCCACTTTATGCACCTTATCGCCCGGTAAAAATGCGGTATCACCGGCATCATCTATCTGCACTTTTTGCAGCATCTGACGCACTATCACACCTATGTGCTTATCATTGATTTTTACACCCTGTAAGCGGTACACTTCCTGAATTTCATTTACAAGATATTCCTGAACCTTGCTTGGCCCTTTAATCTTCAGAATATCATCCGGAGAAACAGCACCATCCGTTAGACGTTCACCAGCTTCAACGAAATCATTTTCATGAACCAATATATGAGTACCATGGGGAGCGAGATATTTCTTGGATTCCCCTTCCGACTCGATAATCAATTCACGTACACCACGCTTAATGTTACCAAACTTCACATAACCATCGATTTCGGTAACCACCGCTCTGGTTTTAGGCTGACGAGCTTCGAACAATTCGGCCACTCGTGGCAGACCACCTGTAATATCCCTGGTTTTTCCAATTTCTCTCGGAATCTTAACCAAGATATCACCGGGTTCAACCTTATCACCACTATTCACATGAAGGAAAGACTTGATCGGAATAATATATTGCCCGATACGTTCGTCATTTTCATCCATTATATAAATATGTGGATTCAGGTTCTTGTTTTTGGATTCAACAATAACACGCTGTTTTCTACCTGTTTGCTCATCCAGCTCTTCGCGATAGGTCTGATTTTCAAGAATGTCCACAAACTGAACGGTACCAGCTTTTTCTGAAATAATGACCGATGAATACGGATCCCATTCAAAAAGCACATCACCCTTTTTAATCTCAACATCATTTTTAACGTGAATGGATGCGCCATACGGAACATTATAAGTAGCAATCACCCGATTGTCTTTGTCAACGATTTCAATTTTACCGTTACGCCCCACTACCGCTTCCAATTTTTCACGGTTTTCAACGGTTCGAATGTTAATGAACCGGGTTTTACCGCCCACCTTGGTTTCGATTTGTGATTCGGCAGCAATATGTCCGGCAGTACCACCAATATGAAATGTTCTCAGTGTTAACTGCGTTCCGGGCTCACCAATACTTTGAGCGGCCATAACACCAACAGCTTCGCCAACACCAACCAATTCACCCGTTGCCAGATTACGACCATAACATTTAGCACAAATACCTTGTTTCGATTCGCACGTTAATTCGGTTCGTACCCGAACAACGCTGATGGCCGATTGATTTATTTTTATAGCTGCTGCTTCGTCAACCATATCACCGCGACGCAATACGACTTCTTTTGTTTCCGGATCTACAACATCCGCAGCCACAATGCGACCCAGCACACGATCGGCCAGAGGTTCAATAATCTCTTCACCCTCTTTTAGATCAGTTACATCCAGACCAAGAATTGTTCCGCAGTCCTCCTGAGTTACAATCACATCCTGTGCTACATCCACAAGACGTCGGGTCAAATAACCGGCATCAGCAGTTTTAAGAGCCGTATCAGCCAGACCTTTACGGGCACCATGTGTAGAAATAAAATATTCGATCACAGACAGACCTTCCAAAAAGTTCGCTGTAATCGGGTTTTCAATAATTTCACCGGTAGAACCAGTTAAAGATTTCTGTGGCTTAGCCATCAAACCACGCATACCAGCAAGCTGCCGAATCTGTTCCTTACTACCTCGGGCACCAGAGTCGGACATCATATACAGGGGGTTGAAACCCTGACGATTATTCTTAAGTTTCACGAACATGGTTTCAGCTACATCGGCTGTGGCTCGTGTCCAGATATCAATAATTTTATTATAACGTTCACCATCCGTGATGATACCACGTTCATACTGATCCTGGATTTCGTTAACTTCATCCTGTGCCATTTCTACCAGGGCATACTTTTCTTTTGGTATAACAATATCCGAAATACCAACCGATGCGCCTGAACGCATAGCAAACTCAAAGCCAAGACTTTTAAGAGCATCGAGAAAAAGAGTGGTCGCTTTATTTCCCGCCAGGCGATAGCATTCCGAAATAATATGTGAAATGGTTTTCTTTGACAAGAGCTCATTGACATATCCGATTTCTTTCGGCACGATCCGGTTAAACAAAACACGACCAGTCGTTGTTTCAATCCGCTTACCATCGATTCGCACGGTTATTTTGGCGTGCAATGAAATCTTTTGGGCATTATAGGCCACAATCACTTCTTCAGGGGATGAAAAAAGCATCCCTTCACCCTGAGCTCCAGGCAACATTTTGGTCATATAATATGAACCAAGCACAATATCCTGACTCGGAACCGTAATAGGGCTACCGCTGGAAGGCGATAAAATATTATGGCTCGAGAGCATCAGCATCTTCGTTTCTACCTGTGCTTCATAAGAAAGCGGTAAATGAACGGCCATCTGATCGCCGTCAAAGTCGGCATTAAAGGCCGCACAAACCAACGGATGAATACGAATCGCTTTTCCTTCAATCAAAACGGGCTGGAACGCCTGAATACCCAAACGGTGAAGGGTCGGCGCACGGTTTAACAATACCGGATGATCTTCAATGATCTCTTCCAGAATATCCCATACTTCCGGGCCTTTACGTTCAACCAGTTTTTTTGCGCTTTTTACAGTTTTGACAAATCGGCGCTCAACCAGTTTGCGAATAATAAACGGCTTAAACAATTCAACTGCCATATTTTTAGGCAAACCGCACTCGCTCAATTTAAGAGAGGGGCCAACCACAATAACGGAACGGCCGGAATAATCCACACGTTTACCCAAAAGGTTCTGACGGAAGCGCCCCTGTTTCCCTTTCAGCATATCCGAGAGAGATTTTAGAGGGCGATCACCATCGGACCGCATGGCCGCACTGCGCTTGGAATTATCAAGCAAGGAATCCACGGCTTCCTGCAACATCCGTTTTTCATTTCGCAAAATGACTTCTGGTGCTTTAATTTCTAATAATTTTTTAAGACGGTTGTTACGAATAATGACACGTCGATAGAGATCATTCAGATCACTGGTAGCAAATCGACCACCTTCCAAAGGCACTAACGGCCTTAATTCTGGCGGGATAACAGGAATAACATCCAAGACCATCCACTCCGGACGATTCCGGTATTCGGTATTTGCTTCGCGTGTACGAAATGCTTCCACAACTTTTAACCGTTTTAGCGCCTCCAGCTTCTTCTGAGCTGATGTCTGAGTTGCTATTTTAGCTCGCAATTCCTGCGATGTTTCTTCTACGTCCAAATCACGCAATAAATGATGAATCGCTTCACCACCAATTTTCGCGAGGAATTTTTCGGGATCATCATCAGACAATTCCTCATTCATTTCACCATGCGCATCCAACTGATTAAAATATTCTTCTTCATTAATCAATTGCTTAACTCTTAGTGTACTTTTACCGGGATTAATTACTACATAGCTTTCGTAGTAAATAATTTTTTCCAGGTCTTTCGGTGAAATATCGAGCAAGTAGCCAATTTTAGACGGCAATGAACGGAAAAACCAGATATGTACCACCGGAACAGCCAGGCTTATATGCCCCATCCGTTCCCGTCGTACTTTCTTTTGAGTTACTTCCACACCGCAACGGTCACAAATAATTCCTTTGTACCGAATACGTTTATATTTTCCGCAATGGCATTCCCAATCCTTCACCGGACCAAAAATCTTTTCGCAGAATAAACCGTCTTTTTCCGGCTTAAACGAACGATAGTTTATGGTCTCCGGCTTAGTAACTTCTCCATGCGATTGCTCTAATATATCATTTGGAGATGCCAAACCAATGACAATTTTATTGAACTTATTAGGTCCTCTCCGGATATTCAAAATATAACTCCTATCTAAGGTAAAAACCCTATATAGCTAAATCATTCTAAAAAAGAGTCTTCCAGCTGCCGACGGAAGACTCATATGCTACAACACTATTCGAGGCGTACTTTAAGGCCAAGGCCTTCGAGTTCCCGAACCAACACATTAAAAGATTCTGGGGTTCCGGCGTTTGGCAGATTTTCACCTTTTACAATCGCCTCGTATGTTTTAGAACGCCCTGTTACATCATCACTCTTTACTGTAAGGATTTCCTGAAGAGTATATGCGGCACCATAAGCTTCTAATGCCCACACTTCCATTTCACCAAAACGCTGACCACCAAACTGAGCTTTACCACCCAGAGGCTGTTGCGTAATCAGTGAATATGGACCAATGGATCGCGCATGGATTTTATCATCCACCAAATGGGATAATTTAAGCATGTAAATATAACCTACGGTTACATCCTGCTCAAACGCATCACCCGTACGTCCATCGTATAACCGAATTTTACCGGATTCCGGTAAATCCGCTTTTTTCAACTCATTAAGAATATCCTCGTAAGAAGCGCCATCAAAAACAGGCGTTGCATAATTTTTATTTAATTTAAAACCAGCCCAACCCAATGTGGTTTCGAATATCTGCCCCAAATTCATTCGGGAAGGCACACCCAGAGGATTTAAAATGATATCTACGGGTGTTCCATCTGCCAAGAAGGGCATATCTTCCATCGGCACGACTCTCGAGACAACACCCTTGTTTCCGTGTCGTCCAGCCATCTTATCACCAACAGAAAGCTTACGTTTCTCAGCCACATAGACCTTAGCCAGCTGCACAATTCCCGGAGGCAATTCATCACCTACCAGAATTTTGTGTTTTTCCCTTTTCAAATCGTTTTCGATATCCACCATTACCTTTCGATAATCGGAATACAATTGGCGTACAAAAGTATTCTTAGGATCATCTTCGAACCAGGTCGTGTTAATATCGAGACTCTTCACATCGATCTTGGAAAAGGTATCTTTCGCTATAACCGTATTTGCTTTTAAAGCAACCTTACCATCTACATAGCGAATGCCTACGGTTTTCATTTTTTCAAAATGATCTGATAAGTTTTCCGCCAGTTTCACTTCTACCGATTTGCGGTCACGCTCAGCCTGCAATTCCAGCTCTTCCACATACTTCTTTTCATCTTTGCGCGTTTCGGTGTCTTTCTTTTTCCGCGAAAACAAGCGGGTCGAAACTACGATACCTTTCATTCCAGGAGGCGCTTTCAGAGAAGCATCCTTAACATCACCTGCCTTGGTACCAAAAATAGCTTTCAGCAATTTTTCTTCCGGAGTCGGATCGGTTTCGCCCTTAGGTGTCACCTTTCCTATAATAATATCTCCGGCATGGACTTCTGCACCCACACGGACAATACCATTTTCATCCAGATTTTTTGTTGCCTCTTCACTAACATTCGGAATTTCGCGGGTCAATTCTTCTTCACCACGCTTGGTATCACGCACCTGAAGCTCAAATTCGGAAATATGAACAGACGTATAAACATCATCCCGAACAATTCGTTCGCTCACAATGATAGCATCTTCAAAGTTATAACCATTCCAGGGCATAAAAGCCACCAGAACATTTTTCCCTAAAGCCAGATCTCCGCGATCGGTAGCGCAACCGTCAGCAAGGGGTTGTCCCTTCTTAACACGTTGCCCTTTAACCACGAGAGGACGCTGGTTAATACTGCTGTCCTGGTTAGTACGACGGAATTTAATCAGGTCGTACTCCACAAGGTTATCCAATTCCAATAACCGCGCTTTTCCCGCTCTCGGCTTTTTCACCTTATCCAAACGCAACACAATCCGGTTTGAATCCACATATTCAATAACCCCATTATCTTCTGCAAGAATAACGGTTCCGGAATCATGCGCCACACGCAACTCCATACCGGTCCCAACGATTGGTGCTTCCGGCACTAACAGGGGCACAGCCTGACGCTGCATATTGGACCCCATCAGGGCACGGTTGGCATCATCATGTTCCAGAAAAGGGATTAATGAAGCGGCCGGCGAAACAATCTGATTGGTTGCCACATCCATATATTCCAGTTCATCAGGTGCTACAACAGGAAAATCACCCTTGTAACGCGCCTTAACCCGATCCCGGGCAAAACGTCCGTTCTTTTCGAGCGGTGCATTTACCTGGGCAATCGTGTAACTGTCTTCTTCCGTGGCAGACAAATATTCAATTTTTTTAGTCACCACACCCTTTTCTACTTTTCGATAAGGCGTTTCAATAAAACCAAAATCATTGATTTGTGCATGCACACAGAGAGAAGAAATCAAACCAATATTGGGCCCTTCCGGCGTTTCGATGGGGCAGAGACGCCCATAATGTGTATAATGAACATCACGCACTTCGAAACCGGCACGCTCACGTGTTAAACCACCAGGTCCTAAAGCAGACAAACGACGCTTATGCGTAAGCTCGGAAAGCGGATTGGTTTGGTCCATAAACTGGGATAATTGGGACGTTCCGAAGAACGTGTTAATAACCGACGAAATCGTTCGCGCATTAACCAAATCCTGCGGTGTTAGTTTTTCAGAATCACCGATATTCATACGCTCTTTAATGGTGCGTGCCATCCTGGAAAGCCCAACACTAAACTGAGCCGCCAGTTGCTCGCCCACAGTACGAACACGTCGATTGCCCAAATGATCTATGTCATCGGTCGGCTTTGTACCGGAACGCAATTCCAGCAGATATTCGATAATAGCAAGAATATCTTCACGGGTTAGCACCGTAGTTTCGTACGGAATATCGAGATTTAATTTTTTATTAATCCTGTAACGACCAACAGCGCCCATATCATAGCGCTTTTCATTAAAGAACATCCGTTCAATTAAATTCCTGGCCGTCTCAATATCAGGCGGCTCGCCGGAACGTAACTGACGATATATAGCCTGAATGGATTCCACATCTGTTTTAGCCACATCCTTACGCAGGGTATTGGCTATTACATTTGGTGCGTTTGGATCTGCTTTTTTAACCAGCTTCAATTCCTTAACGCCCAATTCCAGGCAAGTATCCAAAATTTCGCCTGTAAGCTCTTTGCCAATATCCACAATAACCTCACCAGTCGATGTGTCAATCACATCAGCGGCAAGTACTCGGCCTTCTAATTGTGGGAACTGATCCACAACAAGTTTTACGGTTTCAGACAGATTGAAAAGATCAATAATCTCTTCATTAGTAGAAAATCCGATCGCCCGCAACAACATGGTTACAGGGAATTTTTTCTTTCTGTCTATATACACATACATCACATCATTGACATCGGTAGTAAACTCGACCCATGAACCTCGGAACGGTATGATACGCGCTGAGTACAGCGGAGTCCCATTGGGATGCAGTGCATCGGAAAAGAAAACACCGGGCGAACGATGCAACTGACTAACCACAACACGCTCAGCACCATTAATGATGAACGTTCCACGGTCTGTCATATACGGCATATTACCGAGATAAACATCCTGCTCGATGAATTCTGTAAAATTATCTGTTTCGCCCGTAACATCTTTAATAGCGAGACGCATTTTGGCCTTAATAGGCACAGCGTAGCTAACCCCGCGCTCCTGGCATTCCGCAACATTGTACTTAGGTTTGTCGATATAATATTCAACAAACTGCAGTTCAAAATTACCCGCACTATCAGAAATAGGAAAGAGGCTGTTAAAAACAGCCTGCAATCCGAGATCTTCACGCTCTTCCGGCAACACACGTGCCTGCAAAAAGCTTTCGTACGATTTTGTCTGAATTTCCAGAAGATTGGGGTAATCCTTGACCGGCGGGATTTTACTAAAGAAATGACGGTCTATCGGTTTTTTACCCTTCAAAGGTATTACCTCATATTTTAAAATCGTTCGTTAAAACTATCTATTTAATGTCTACTATGCCGCCAACTTCTTCGATCTGATTTTTAACATCTTCAGCTTCGGCTTTAGAAACACCTTCTTTAATAGCTTTCGGAGCACTGTCTACCAATTCCTTGGCTTCTTTTAAGCCCAAACCGGTAATTGCGCGAACAACTTTAATAACCTGGATCTTTTTATCACCAGGAGATGTTAATACAACGTCAAATTCTGTCTGCTCTTCAGCAGCAGCTTCGCCAGCACCAGCAACCGGGCCGCCGGCCGCAACAGCTACAGGAGCTGCAGCAGTTACACCAAATTTCTCTTCGATATCTTTGATCAAATCGGAAATCTCAAGCATGGTAGCATTTTCGAGATATGCCAAAACATCGTTTCTTGTCAAATCAGCCATTACTAACCTCCAAATATTCAGCTAATATTTATTTACTATCTTTTAAAGCGTCTAACGTGCCTACTAATTTTTGCATAGATCCTTGCAATGTAGCCGCAAGTTTTGTCATCGGTTGCTGCAAGAGACCCACAAACTGAGCCAACAACTGATCACGCGAGGGCAGATCAGCCAATCGTTTTGCGTCTTCCTCAGACATTATAGTTCCTTCTACATATGCGGCTTTCACATGAAGAAGTTCATCTTTTTTGTTGAACTCTTTGATGATTTTTGCGGGGCTAACCGGATCACCATACTCAATGATATATGCGGTCACGCCATTCAAATACTCATCCAAATCCGTAATACCGGCATTATTAAGTGCCCGTTTTGCCAGGCGATTCTTCAAAACCTTATACTCTACTCCGGCTTCTCTGAATTTATCTCGCACCATGGTTACGGTCGGCACATCTATCCCGGTATAATCCGCCAAATAAATACCCTTGGCGTCTTTAAATTTTTCGGAATATTGCTCAACAATATCAATCTTTTGTTGTGTTGCCATCTTCCAACCCTTCAATTACTTAACTGGTGTACGCGGAGCTGCTTCTGTCCAAAAAAATGCCGGGGCTCATAGTGCTGGATATCGAAATAGAACGCAAATACGTCCCCTTAGCAGATGCCGGCTTTAGTTTAATTATCGCATTCACAAAAGTACGCAAATTATCGACAATCTGATCCTGCCCGAACGACATTTTACCAATTCCACTGTGAATAATTCCTGTTTTGTCCACACGGAAGTCTATCTTTCCGGCTTTAATTTCCTTAACAGCACTCGCTACATCCGGCGTTACTGTTCCGCTTTTCGGGTTTGGCATCAATCCACGTGTACCGAGAATCTTACCCAACCTGCCGACCATCCCCATTACATCCGGTGAAGCAACGGCAACATCAAAATCCAGCCACCCTGCTTTAATTTTTTCGATATATTCATCCAGTCCTGCAAAATCAGCGCCTGCTTCTATTGCCTGATCCACTTTTTCGCCTTTTGCAAAAACAAGAACCCGAACGGTTTTACCGGTTCCATGAGGTAATGCCACGGTTCCCCGCACCATTTGGTCAGCATGTCGCGGATCAACACCGAGCCTCATCGCTACCTCAACCGTTTCATCGAATTTTGCCGTAGAAAGAGATTTAAGGATCTGCACACCCTCTTCTACCCCATATTCGACGTCCCGGTCAATTTTGCTGACGAGTTCGCGATATCGTTTACTTCGCTTCATTCCCACCTCATTACTATTTAGTACTCATTACTCTACTACAATTCCCATGCTACGGGCTGTACCCGCAATCATACGCATCGCCGACTCAACATTCGCTGCATTCAAATCTTCCATTTTCATTTCGGCGATTTTCTTAAGCTGATCCTTGGTGACCTTACCCACTTTTACGGAATTCGGCTCACCGGACCCCTTATCCAGCTTGGCTTCTTTCAACAACAAATCAGAAGCCGGTGGGGTTTTGGTGATAAACGTAAATGAACGATCCGCAAACACCGTAATTTCCACCGGGATAATATAACCGACCTTCTCCTGCGTTTTCGCATTAAATGCTTTACAGAATTCCATAATATTCACACCATGCTGACCCAAAGCTGGCCCAACAGGCGGCGAAGGTTTGGCTTGTCCGGCGGGAATCTGCAGCTTAATTTTCCCAATTTCCTTTTTTGCCATAACTATTAACCTCTTTACTACTTTTCGAGCTCGACTTGCAGAAAATCCAATTCCACAGGAGTCGGTCTACCAAAGATACTAATATTAACCTTAACTTTATTCTTCTCTTCGTTAATCTCTTCTACAAAACCCGTAAAATCGTTAAACGGCCCATCAACCACACGAATGGCATCGCCAACTTTAAAAGGTACTTCCACTTTACCCTTAACCTCTGTTTCACGGCTACGTTCAATCTTGTTTAAAATTGAACGCACTTCGGAATCACGCAGAGGCACAGGCTCATTTTTAGGCCCCACAAAGCTTACCACACCCGGTGCATTTACAATAACATGCTTTGTCTGATTATCCAGAACAATCTCAATAATCATATATCCAGGAAAAAAGGTTTTGTTCTTAACCCGCTTTTTCCCGTTCTTCATCTCGATAATATTCTCAGAAGGGATAACAATATGACCAACTTTGTCTTCAATCCCCTGCAGCTTTATCTCGTTTTCGATGTGCGCTTTTACCCGGGCTTCTTTCCCGGAATAAACCCGCAATGCATACCATTTTTTTTCACTCACTCGAGACACCCCAAAAAATCTATCGAGATTAATAAAATAATTGAATTACTTTGGATATAACAACATCAGATAAAAATATGAATATTGTAAATAAAATACTTACCAGCACCACAATCATCGTCGAATTTACCAACTCGTTATGCGTTGGCCATGCGACTTTACCCATTTCCACTTTAACATCATCGATAAATTGCTGTATTTTTTTTATCATTACCTGACCAAACCCCAATGATTGAATAAAAAATCAGCAGGCGTGGAGGGACTCGAACCCCCAACCCCTGGTTTTGGAGACCAGTGCTCTAGCCAATTGAGCTACACGCCTAACTGTTTCTTATTTATTTCGTTTCTTTATGCACAGTGCGCTTGTTACAACGCGGGCAGTATTTTTTAAATTCAATACGACCACTATGCAATCTTTTGTTTTTTGTGGTTGAATAGTTACGTGTTTTACATTCCGTACATTCAAGAACTACAATATCTCTCACTTCGTAACCACCTTTTAATTATTCAATAATCTCAGCCACAACACCGGCACCAACCGTGCGACCACCTTCACGAATTGCGAAACGCAATTCTTTTTCCATAGCGATCTCTTTGTG
>JANTHG010000068.1 GCA_024762535.1 Calditrichaceae bacterium | reverse complement strand
CCCGACAAGAACTTTTATGAAGTCGCATTTGAAGAATTAGAAACATCCCCCATGGGAACGGTTGAAAAAATTTACAAATCACTTTATATTGGTGATTTTAATCAAGCTGAACCTGTATTTAAGGCGTATTTTGCCGAACATTCAAATTACAAAAAAAATAAACATGCAGACATAAGTCCGGAACTTCAGAAAAAAATTAAAACAGCATGGCATAAGAATTTTGAAGCCTGGAATTATTAACAGACAGGAGATAATTATGAGCAGAGAAAACAACGAAGACACCACTGTTTACAAGGTCGTTTTAAATCATGAAGAACAATATTCCATTTGGCCGGCAGACCGTGAAAATGCCTTAGGCTGGAAAGATGAAGGAACGGTTGGTACCAAAGAAGAATGTCTGACCCACATCAAAGAAATCTGGACGGATATGCGCCCCTTAAGCCTGCGTAAAAAGATGGAAGAAGCTAAGTGAATAATCCCTGGATTGTGAAACCACGCCCTAATCCGGAGGCAAAAATACGATTGATCTGCCTGCCTTTTGCAGGCGGTGGAAGTATTAGTTTTAGAAATTGGGCCGCTATTCTCCCGAATACCATTGAGCTTATTACTGCTGAAATTCCCGGACGGGGCGCTCGCCTGACTGAACCCTTGCGGAAACGGATTGATGATATTTTACCTGATCTTTCCGCTGCACTGCTCCAGGAGTTGGATAAACCCTTTGTGTTGTTTGGTCACAGTATGGGCACTTTACTTGGTTTTGAGCTAAGCCATCATTTGATTCAAAAATATCAATTACAGCCGGCTCACTTGTTTTTTTCCGGCAGAGGCGCCCCTCATAAACCGAGCATCGATCCACCTATTCATCAACTGGAACATGATGAGTTTGTGGAGGAAATCAAACGTTTTAACGGCACACCTCAGGCTGTATTGGAAAATAAAGAACTAATGGAATTAATGGTTCCGATTTTGCGGGCAGATTTTGAAGTATGCGAGCGATATGAATATTATCAGAAACCACCCTTAACCTGCCCCATTTCTGCCTACGGGGGGATTCAGGATTCCGGAGCGCCGAAAGAAATGCTTGAGGCTTGGTCAGAACACACTACAGGCCCTTTTAACTTACGAATGTTTCCCGGGGATCACTTTTATTTACTTGGACAAACCGTACCCCTTATAGAGAGCCTACTCAGGGATTTAAATCAGCATTTACCACTATTTTGAGACCCGGACAATTGCGCTATGCTTAGTGACTGGTTAAATGCAGAATCCTGTAATTTTACATTAAAACAGGAAATTCACATCTGGAAAATTCCTCTAAATATATCCGAGCGGTTATTTAATTTATTTTTTTCGCTTCTAAGTCCGGCTGAAAAAGCACGTGCCCATCGCTTTTATTTTGATAAAGATCGCCGTGCCTTTGTGTCCGTCCGCGGGCATTTGCGATGGCTATTGGGACAATATTTAAACAAAAATCCTTTAGAATTTACATTTGAATACAATACCCACGGGAAACCTTTTCTGCCTGAAAACAGAATTCATTTCAATGTTTCGCATTCCAAACAACTCGGACTAATCGCTTTGGATCCTTTAACGGCAATTGGTATTGATATCGAATGGATGCGGCCTGATTTTGGAGGTTTAAAAATTGCCAACCGTTTTTTTTCGGAACAGGAAGTTAAAGAATTAGAGCAGCTCGACAAGTCGGAACAGAAAAAGGGATTTTTTAATGGCTGGTCCCGGAAAGAAGCCTATATTAAAGCAAGGGGCAAAGGCCTTGCCATTCCTTTATCCCAATTCACTGTTCAGCTGTCTCCAAATATGCCTTGTAAGTTACTCGGTACCGATCATGATCCTCCGGCGGTTCATCGTTATTTGTTGGAAGAAATAAAGGTTCACCCGGAGTATGCCGCGGCTGTGGCGTATAATAAAAACAGAAAAGAATTTAAAATGTTTATACCGGATGAGGGGTTTTATCAAAGCTTGTGAGCTCCTGGTTTTTGAGGATTTTTTTGGAAATGGGATATATAACTTGCTAAATCCGCCCGGAATCCTTCTCTTTTTATAGAAAACCCGGTAAACCGCATGAAAAATGGAACATAAAAATTCTTCTTTCTCATTTTAGAATTTTTTTGTAAATTAACTGTATTCCATAATCGCAAAGTAATATTTATCAAATATAACAGTTGGCTCTATGAGAAAACTCTGGTATGTAAATATATTTTTTCTTTTTCTTTTTCTTTCCTGTAATGCCCCTCGGGAAAATCCCTTTGATCCGGAAGCAGGTAATTTTTATAATCCTGTTTCGGACAGTGTAACCACCGATTTACATTTTTTACATATCCTACCCAGTAGCGCTGCCCTGCCATATGTTAATGTTTTGATTCCTCAGATTCATTTTTACGGAAGCGCTGATGCAAGCGGCATTCTTAGTTTTGCTCATTTACCACAGGATTCACTTAATGTAATTAGTTTTAAAGAGGGTTTTTTTACTGATACCACCCAACTGGCGTTAAGCAATATACATAATTCCCCTATCATTCGTTTAAATTCCAAACCGGTTGTTCCCTCCGTATTATTCCGTTCATTTTATGAAAATGATGAATTTATTAATGATATTACCTCGCTCGAAGTTCAGGCTATCATTAACGATGCCGACGGCTTGGATGATATTTCATCGGTTCATATGCTTCAATCCGATTTTAATTTTGATACAACATTAACACTAACCAATTCTATTAATGGGCAATTCGGAAAGAAATTGTTTCTGACTGATATCTCAAAAACCCTAACACCGGAGCAGCTTCCCGAAGTTATTTTTAATTTAAAAATAAGCAATTCAGACCAACGATTTATAACATCTCAGGCTTTTCATGTGGTACGTGTTATCAATGAATCGCCGGCGTTTACAGCCCCTCCGAAAGGAAGCAGCCAACAGGATTCGGTACGATTTGAGTGGACGCCCTTTCATCTGGGTTACGCCATTCATTATAATATAGTCTTACACCGATTAGAAAGCGGCGATGAATATTTATTTAATAATATTCCGGAAAATGAATCGGTCTATGTGGTACATAATTTAATGGCAGGCACTTATTTTTCATATCTGCAAATCGAAGATTCCTTTGGTAATATTTGCCAGTCATCCGTTTCCAATTTTAAATTTCAGCCCTGACATGCCTAAAACAGATTTAAAATACACGCAATTAGATGCGTCGCATTTGCAAAAAATTTATAACCTGACTCAACAGATGTCCAGTTTAGGTGATGAAGCGCGGATGTTAGACAGCCTCCTGGACGAGTTGATGCAGGAAACCAATGCGGAAGTAGGCGCTTTTATCTATTATGATGCTCAGTCGGATCAATTTGAACCACGTACAATCCGTTCCCCTTTTGGCGCTAATGACCAGAAAGTAGAATTCTCAAGCACAGTGTTTAAACAAGTTCGCTCTACCAAAGAAGCGGTACTTTCCTTTGACACCCAACAGGATGCCACCTATCAGGATTCCCGCAGTGTAATCATGAATGATATTCACGCGATTCTAGCCTTTCCTCTTATTATTAATGCGGAACTATACGGTATTCTCTATTTTGACAGCCGCCGAAACAGGCAAAGCTTTAATGAAGTAACCCGGCAATTTTTATCATTTTTTGCCGTGATTGCCTCTCTGGCCCTTGAACAAGTCCTAAAAAAAGAACAAGTCGAAAAAGAAAATGTAGCGTTAAAAAATCAATTGGAACAAAGTCCGGGTATTCCAGATATGGTAGGGAAATCTGCGGAGATGCAGAACCTCTTTCGTTTAATCCGTAAGGTTGCACAAACCGATGTTCCGGTCATTATCAGCGGCGAAAACGGTACCGGAAAGGATTTGGTCGCTCAGGCCATTCACAAACTCAGTAAACGCAGCAAGCAACCTTTTATAGCCCAGTATATTGGCAACATCCCTTCTTCTATTGTGGAAAGTGAACTTTTCGGATATAAGAAAGGTGCGTTTACAGGTGCGAATTCCAATAAAACCGGTTTATTTGAGGCAGCCAACGGCGGAACGCTTTTCCTGGATGAAATCGGCGATCTGCATCCGGATCTACAGGTTAAGTTGTTGCGTGTTCTGCAAAATCATGAAATCAAACGACTAGGTGAGAATACAGTTCGCAAGGTGGATGTACGAATTGTAACAGCCACCAACCGCGATTTGGTACAAATGGTAAAAGATGGACAATTTCGAGAGGATTTGTACTACCGTCTGAATGTCATCAATATCATGGTCCCCCCTCTGCGCGATCACAGTTCAGATATCCCCTTGTTGGCCGAGTACTTTCTTAAAGACAGCCAAATGGAACTTTCCAGAGCGGCATTGAGTAAACTGATGCAATACCATTGGCCCGGCAATATACGCCAACTGGATAATATCCTTAAGCGGGCTACTATCCTGGCTGTCGGAAAACGTATCGAAGAAGAAGATATTCAGCTAGATATGGCAGAAAGCGCGCCTGATTCCGCTCCCTTAGAAGGTACCATGGAAGACATCAAAAACCGGGTCATCCGACAGCGCATCGAAGAGTTCAACGGTAACAAAACCCATGCTGCCAAAAGTCTGAATATTTCCTTGCGTTCCCTTCAGGCTAAAGCAAAGGAACTGGGACTTTAACAGTTATGGATCGAATCGGCGCCTACATCATAGAAGAAACCATTTCCGAAAACGGACCTTCTTCCGTGTATATTGCCCGGCATGCAAAACTGGGCCGAAAAACTTTCCTGAAAGTGTATTCCGGCGAAGATAAAACCATTATTGACCGTTTTGAACGTGAAGCGAAAATAGTGGCAGATTTAAACAGCGCTTCCATTGTGCAAATTTATGATTTTGGTGAAGCGGATGGTAAATTCTTTATTTCCATGGAATATGTTCCCGGACAGAACCTCGCTCAATTTTTAGAAACCAATACCCCGGAACCGAATCAGATTATAGACATTGCGTATCAGATAACCCGGGCTGTAACAGTTTTACATCAAAAGGGCTATATTCATCGCGATCTTAAACCGGAAAATATTCTCATTTCTCAAAGCGGCAAGATTCGTTTAACCGATTTCGGAATTACTCTGCACGAGTCTTTAAATCGGGTTACTTCCACCGGTGCGCTTTTAGGTACCCCGCTTTATATGTCTCCCGAACAGATTAATAATGTAAAACTCACCGCATCCAGTGATGTATTTGCATTAGGTATTATTTTTTACCAACTAGCCACCAAGATCCATCCATTTGACGCGCCTCAATACGGACAGGTTTTTTCGAATATTCTAACCCAGAACCCGGAACCGGTGGTACACAAAAAGCCGGATCTGCCGCAATGGTTCGGCCAGCTCATCGAACAGGCCTTGCAAAAAGAAGTACACAAACGCCCGAAAGATGCCGGCCAGTTGCTTACTCTTTTCCAAAAACATCATACATTTAATGAGAAAGCCGAAACACAACCACAAGCTTCCCAATCATTTGTGGCTAAACTATTTTTATCCATTTTTATTTTCATACTAATAGCAGGTACGGGATATTATTTTTATCAGAAAACGCCCAAAATAATGCCAAATCCTGTAGCAAAAACGGATTCAACCCGTATTAGTACCAAAGCCGACATAACGCAAAAAGCAGATTCTGCCTCCCACCAACCTCAACATCAAGTGGTGAAAGAACCCAGCGAAGAGAAGACTACTCAACCAGTCCATACACCCCCCTCCCAAGAACCGACCCTGCTACTGGTACAAACCTATCCCTGGTGCAATGTATATCTCAACTATTCACTATTGGATAAAACACCGATGCAAAAGCCGCTATCTGTTCAACCGGGAAAGTATTTATTGGGATTACAAAATCCGGGTTATCCTTCTTATTCGGATAGTATTGCCATCCGTCCGCATCGTTTAAATGAAATTACCATTAACCTGGATTCTGTTTTTACCCGCCTTGAAATCCATGTGGTTCCCTGGGGTAAAATTTATATTGACGGGAAATATGTAGGCACCTCCCCCTTACAACGGCCTCTGTTTATTACCAAAGAAACGCATCAGGTTGAGGTGAAAAACAGATATTATCACACTTGGATGGATTCTATAAATGCTACAAACGATTCTTCTTTGCAATTGGCAGTGGTTCTGAAAGAAAAATAATAGTATATTAAAGCCATGATGAAAAAACTCTTATTTATTTCAATTTTAATGATAACGGTACATGGCTTTGCCCAAAACCTGCAAAAAGAAATCAATTCTTTAGAACAGGATTTCAAGAGCTTTAAATATCACCAAGTCCTGCAAAAAGGTTCCTTCTTACTGGCAGATACCTATGCCTCTTCCGAAGATTCCCTCAAAATTTACAAATTCATGCTTAGTTCCGCCTATGCCTTGGATGATTCGGTGCAATCCAAAAATATTATTTTGGATGTTTTAAACCATCATCCTGATTTTGCTTTAAGCCCTAAAAACACTTCGCCAAAAATTGTTGAATTTTTTAACGTCATCAAAAAAGAACATAGTAAAACCCAGCCTGCTACCGCTTCGGTTGATAGTGCTGTCATCACATTTCCAACTATTCGCACCACACAACTCAGTCAACTTTCGGCACCGGTTTTACTTTCCGGTATTGTTCTTCCAGGTTCTGCACATCTGCTTTCCGGACAGAAACAAAAAGGATATATATTTTCTGCAGGAACTGTAGCCCTGGTTTCCGGTCTCATTTACTATAGTTTAAAAACGGATTCCGATCGACAATCATATATGGAAGGCAGGAGTGGCGCCAATTTTAACAACCTGTATTCTGCTTATAATACGTCTTATAAAACACGAAATGTGTTAGCTGTTCTGTACGGATTGTGGAGCCTTTACGGGTTGTACGATTTACAGCAGACACATATTGTTCTACCCACTATTCAGCCCCAAAACGAAAAAGTAAGTTTGTATTACCAATACCGTTGGTAAGAGATACTACGCATTTTTTACACAGATGCGCAATTTTTGCATAGCACTTTTTCCCAAAGCAAAATATTATCTCCAGTTTTTATATTCCACTCTCTGAGATATTCCTACCGAACCTATTGTTTTTATTAAGCAAAAAGGCCTATCTGATTGCGATTAACTTCCAGTTGTTCTTTTGGCATTGCAATTGCTTATGATATAGTATCAATAACTAATCTATTAACTAAATCTAAGGAGGAACTCATGAGAAAGGTACTTTTTTCTAAAGTTCTTACAGCAGTAACCATGGTATTTTTGGTTGCAGGTTTTGCCCAGGCGCAATTTCTGACTCAAATTACCGGTACTGTAACCCAAGGTGCGGACAACACTCCTGCCGCCCATTTCAATTTTCTACTCGGATTTGATGGAGACACCACCATCGTTCCCATGCCGGCTTTCTTGCCATTTGAGACCGATGATAATGGTAATTTTACCGTTTCGGTTGTAATGAATCAGTCTTATACCATCACAAGCGTGGATACGTTTTCATTTGACCCGTTTGTTGCTAATGTAACTGTTGGAATGTCTGCAGAAGAGGTAAACATTCATCTGGATGCGCGCACTGACCTGCAGGAAGTAAACGGCAGTGTTACATTTGATGGCAACGGTGTTGAGACAGACGTGTATTTCGTAAAGTTACCGGATGAAACCAATCTGGATGATTTTAGAGAATACGAATCACATTTCAATATCCCCGGAATGATTTTGACCCGCTGGGCTTCTTATCATGTAGCTACCGATGCTAACGGTTCTTTTATGGCCAATATGCTCAATGGTAAATATGTAGTATATATTCCGCCAACAGAAACAACTTTAACTCATTGGGGTGTTTTTGAAGTAAACGGCGCAACAGCGCTTGATCCTTTTGTATTAAAAGAGATGAAAAGCATTAGTGGAAACATTGCCAATACCGATCAATATGATTATGTAACGGTTTTGGGGTATTCTGTTAATGCAGGTCGTCCTTATACAGCTACACCCGATTCCAATGGTGATTACACCTTAGATGTAGCTCCGGGCGAATATGTAGTTCGGGTTGTTGCTTTCTTTGATGATCATATGTATCAGGTATATTATGATAGTGTTTACTCCGCTCAGGATGCGCATCATGTCCCTGTTGAAGACGATGTAACAGGTATTGATTTTACTTTACCCGAAGCATCTGTTTCTCCTTTTACAGTTAGCGGAACGATTACCAGTAATCAAAGCGGATTGCCTTTGGAAGGTGCTAATGTACACTTTGTAAGCTACAACATGTACACTAATTTGTACAGAACGTATGAAGCAACCACCGATGCGGATGGCAATTACATGGTTGAAGGTTACACTATGCTCGCTGAAGATTCTTTGGTTGGTTTTGCCTGGAAAGACAGCACATTTTTTGCACAGTTCTACAACGGTAAAGCAACATTCCTGACCGCAGATCCGATCGTATATCATGCTAATGACAACATTACAGGTATTGATTTTGCTCTGGATACTCTGAATACGGATAATGCGTATGCTATTTCCGGTACGGTTGTGGATGAAGACGGTAATCCGGTAAAAACTGGTAATATTACAGCTTTTACAACAGCAACCAATGTTGGTGTAATAACTGCTATGATTGACACCACCGGTCATTATGCATTTGATCCGGTATTCCCCGCAGGCAGCACGGTTTATCTGCAAGCTTGGGGTGGATACGGCTATGTTCCTGAAATCTATAATGATGCCGAAAGCTGGGAAGATGCGGATGCTATTATGATTACGGATGCCGATCAGGTTATCGATTTCGAACTGGCTAAAACCGGTCCTGCCCGCACACCGCTGGGTTCCATTTCCGGTTTGGTTGATTTTGGTACTCAAAATCTTTCCAAAGCCGCAGAAGCTTCTGCTTACGAAGGTTCTGTTGTGTATGTTCGTCCCCAGGGTACAACCGAATGGACTGCTTCGGATTATGTGGATGAAAACGGTAAGTTCAATCTTCCGATTGATGAAGACGGTACCTACGATGTTAAACTGACCACCCGTAAAAACGGTGACCAGGAAACAACGGTAACCGTTACTGGATTGGAAAGCGAAATAACCATGACACCTACGGGCATAACACCGGACGATGGAACGACCATTCTGCGCAGTGCCAAACTGTTCAATGCGTATCCTAATCCTTTCAACCCGCAGACAACCATTCAGGTTGAAATGGCTAAAACAGGTTCCGCTTCCCTGACCATTTATAACGTAATTGGCCAGAAAGTTAAAACCCTGTTCAACGGCAACCTGCAAAAAGGTTTACGCACCTTCTCCTGGAACGGTACAGATGCGAACAACCACACGGTTGCTTCCGGCCTCTACTTCTACCAGTTGAAGACTGGCGCTACGGTTCAAACCAAAGCTGTTATGTTCTTAAAATAACACTATGCAACTTAAAATCCCCGGTTTTACCGGGGATTTTTTTATTCTTTTCTCAAAAACTGCAAACCTAAACCCATTAAAACAATGTTTCGAACGTATCAATTAATGATAAAGCTGGACTCAGATATTTCGATCCAAGTAGGAAAATTAGGTTTTTTCACATTTCCTAAGGGCTATTATATTTATACCGGAAGCGCAGAAAAAAATATGAATGCGCGAATTGAACGTCACCTAAAAAAAGAGAAAACGTTACGTTGGCATATCGATTATTTAACATCACATCCTGCATCGGAAATTATTGATGTGAGGCGTTCGGATATTGAAGAGTGTGAATTAAATCAATTGATTGGCGGAGCGGTAATTGTTCCAAAATTTGGCTCATCGGATTGTAAGTCCCACTGTGGAAGTCATCTAAAATATTTTGGTACTCTATTGAGTTAAAATCTATTTACTACCCCGGTATATTACAGCCACCCCATTCAGTAATTTCCAGTGTTTAATGTTTCTAAATCCCGCTTGCTGCATGGTTCGTTCAAATTCCGAAATGGTAGGAAACGATTCAACAGACGCCGGTAAATAAGAATATGCCTGATCATCCTTACTAAACAGACTACCTATTCGCGGTAGTACATGTTTAAAATAGAGTAAATATATCTGCCGTAGAACAGGATTAACAGGTAAAGAAAATTCCAAAATAATGGCCTGCCCTTCTTTTGACAAAATACGGTTCATCTCACACAAGGCATCTTCAATACTGCCCATATTCCGGATGCCAAAAGCAATAGTTACTCCCTGAAAAGAAGCATTTACAAAGGGTAAATGTTCACCGTCGCCATTGAGCAAGGCAACAGATTGCTTCAATTTCTTTTTCTTTATTTTTTCCTGTGCAAACACAAGCATTTGGTGCGCAATATCGGTACCAACAACCTGGCATTGTTTGCGCTGCGCCGTCTCAATGGCAAAATCGGCAGTTCCACAGGCCAAATCCAGAACCCTATCACCGGGTTGAACGTCCAATTTAGAAACAGACTTTTTACGCCAGTACACATCAATACCACCGCTAAGTAGATGATTTAGAAAATCATAGCGGTAAGCAATATCGTTAAACATCTGTTTTACGTAAGCCTTACGCTCGCCTCCACGGGTAAGTACCATTTCCTTTTGGGTCATTCTTCCTGCCATCCTTTTACAAGTGTTTGCGGAATTGCAAACATATCCATCGTACGCGCTATTACAAAATCAATGAGTTGATCAATGGTATCCGGTTTGTCATAAAACCCGGGACTGGCAGGCAAAATAATAGCGCCTGCTTCGTCGGCCCGTAGCATATTTTGCAGATGTATCCGGTTATAAGGTGTTTCGCGCACTACCAACACCAATTTGCGTTTTTGTTTTAAAGTGACGTCTGCCGCCCGTTCAATCAATGTATTCGCATACCCGCAAGCGATACCGGCCAGTGTTTTCATAGAACAGGGAATCACAACCATGCCTTCGGTTTTAAACGAGCCGGAAGCCGCAGGTGCAAAAAAATCCTTTTCATCAAACAAGCGAATCCGTTCGGAGTGTGAAGCCCATTGAGACAGACTGTTTGAGTCCAAAGACCATTCGGTTTCCATGGGGAATACTTTTTGTGCAACTTTAGAAGCGATTAGATGTATTTCATAGTTCTCGGGCATAACCTGCAGTAAGCGTTTGGCATACGGCATGCCGCTGGCGCCGCTTATTCCCACAATAAGCCGTTTCATAGAAATACAATATCCCCAAGTACGGCAAAAAAGAAAACCATGCTGATAATACCATTCATTCGGAAGAAAGCCATATCCAAACGGGATAAATCACCGGATTTCAACAAAGAATGTTCATAGGTCAATAGACCGGCAATGATAATGAGTCCAATTGTGTACACAAAATAGAGCGGAACCAGAAAGCCCAACCAGCCCATAAGCACGAATGAAACAAGATGGCTTAGTTTAGCCAATCGCAGAGCGTTATTTATTCCAACCCATTTGGGAATGGAATGCAATTTATTATTGCTGTCAAATTCATAATCCTGACAAGCATAGAGAATATCAAAGCCTGCTACCCAAAACATCACGGCAAAACCGAGTACAATAGGCGGCCAGGCAAAATATCCGGTTACAGCCAGCCAGGCGCCCACCGGCGAAATACCAAGGGCTATGCCAAGTACATAGTGTGAAAACGAGGTAAAGCGTTTGGTATATGAATAGAGTAAAACCACAGCCAATGCCACCGGCGAAAGATAAAAACAAAGAACATTCAAGCGAAAAGCCGAAAAAATGAATAAAACGGAAAACAGAAGAATAAAAATGATAATTTCGGTTTCTTTTAAACGACCACTTGGCAAATGACGATCTTTGGTACGCGGATTAGCTTTATCGAATTGTTTATCTACCAGGCGGTTAAACCCCATGGCCGCACTACGCGCGCCTACCATGGCTAAAACAATCCACAGCAATTTTTGTCCGGTTAAAGGTTCCCGTTCTGCAGCCAGCACAGCGCCGGAAAGGGCAAAGGGCAGGGCAAAAATTGAATGGGAAAATTTTATCATATGCCCGAAATCTATAATACGGGTTATCAGGCGTTTTAAAAACATTTCATATGACTCCATGATTTGGAAACAATAAATGCTTCGGGGTTGCGTACAACCGGTTTATCTGAAAAGAACACATTAAAGCGTGCCCGCTTGCCCGCTTCCAAAGAACCATAGTCCTCTTCCTTTTGTAAAGCAACAGCCCCGTTGAGTGTTGCTAATTTAATCAATTCTGCAGGAAGGATTCCACTAAAATTGTTAAACAGGTAATTTATTTCGTTATTCATATCTAAATCGTCATTACTTGCCAGGCTATCTGTGCCGATACTTACCCGTATCCCTTTTTTCAGATATTCTTTTAATGGTGGTTGTCCCACGTTCATGTGGGCATTGCTGCGCGCGCAGATACTCACGCTAGCCTGCCGCACATGAATACGACTTAAATCATCCTCCTCTACCTGAACGCCATGCACCAGTAACGTCTTTGCATCCAAAACACCCAGACTATCGAGATATGCAACCGGTGACGCTCCGGGTGCATTCCATGCATCTGTTTCAATATTCCGTGCTTTCAGAAACGAGCGAAACGGCCCGCTGCCATCGCGCAAAAAGCTAACTTCTTCCGGTGACTCTGCCAGATGCACACTTTGCAAACGGTTGTGTTCGTGCAAAAGCTGCATCAGGCGGGCCGAGGTTGAATACGGCGCATGGGGAGTGCACAATGCCGCTGGATTTTCTGCTTCTACTCTTGCGGACGCTTCTTTAACAATATCCTGGGCAAGGGCCGGATTAAATCCCAGCAATTCATAAAACACAACCCGCTCAATCAGGGAATCCGTTTTGTCATCTTCCAAGAATAAACCGTTGGTGATGTCCCCTACCAAAACGCATCCCGACCGGGCTAATTCTTTGGCGGTCTGCCGCGCTGCCTGCCGCAATTCGTTATCGCTAAATTGGCTGCGTAACTCGATTAGGCGGGTAATCCAATCCGGGAAATGGTCGAAACAGGGAATTTGATTATGCAGAGCGCTTAATTCCAGATGGCAATGGGTATTCACCCAGCCGGGCGCCATAACAGCCGCCCCCAATGAAACGACCTCTGCATGGGAAGCATATAAAGGAAAGAGTTCTGCGCGAGATCCTATGGCTAAAATGGTGCCGTTTTCCACAAGCAACGCACCATCCCTCAGTGGTTCGGAAGAGACCGGAAGCAGCCAGTCAGCAAGATAGAGTGTTTTCACTATATATCAATTCAGCAGATTATATTCCATATCCCGTTGATGCGCCTCATAACCGGCATCTTCAATAATACGGCGGATTTCATCTAAGGACATGCGAAAAGTAGCGCCGGCAGCAGCTACTACATTTTCTTCAATCATTAAACTGCCAAAATCATTCCCACCGAATTGCAGGCCTACCTGGGCAATCTTAGCGCCCATGGTCACCCACGACACCTGAATATTGGGAATGTTGTCTAACATTAACCGTGAAATGGCCAACGTTCGTAAATAGTCGTGAGCGCTGGTTTTCTCACCACCCAGTTTAGTATTTTCCGGCTGGTAAGTCCAGGGAATAAAAGCGGTAAAACCCAGTGTACGGTCCTGAAGTTCCCTGATTTTAATCATGTGCAACAAACGTTCTTCCAAGGTTTCCACATGTCCGAACATCATGGTTGCCGTGGTTTTCATACCCATTTTTTGAGCCGTTTCCATTACATGCAACCATTCTTCGCTTTTGGTTTTGTAGGCATTAAGCTTTTTACGTACCTCATCAACCAAAATCTCGGCCCCGCCGCCCGGAATGGAAGCCAGCCCTGAAGCTTTTAAACGTATCAGTGTATCTTCCAATGTGAGATGTGAAATTTTGGCAATATAACTAATTTCTGCCGGAGAAAGAGAATGAATACGAATGGTCGGAAAATTTTCCTGAATATACTGAAACAAGTCTTCATAATAGTCTATTTTTAATTTGGGATGCAAACCACCCTGCATTAAAATCTGGGTTCCGCCCACGTCTAAAGTTTCCCGAATCTTTTGTCCGATTTCTTCTTTCGTTAAAACATAGCCATCCGGCGAATCCAAATCAGCATAAAAAGCGCAAAAATCACATTTTGCCACACAGTAATTAGTGTAATTTATATTCCTGTCTATAATATAGGATACAATGGGTTCCGGATGTTTTTGTCTGCGCACAACATTGGCCAGCTGACCCAGTTCTATTAAATCCGCTTCGTTGAACAGGAATAAGCCGTCTTCGAGAGACAAGCGATCCTGTTCCATTATTTTATTGTATATGGATTGAATGCTATTCGCCATAAAAATGCAACTCCGGAATATGTTCGATTAAACCGTAATAAAAGGCATATCTATAGAATTCGTCTAAAGAAGCCTTTTCATCCTCACCGAAAGTAAATGAAATATTATCCTTTAAATACGATGCGTAAAACGCAGGTGTTTGCGGATGAGTTTTGGCGTACTCATCCGCTATTTCATCAATGTGTTGTTTTCCCAACTCATATGATTTTTGAATCGCTTCTACATCTTCCTGTTTCAGGGCTAATTCATGGCCGGCCCAAAAGGCAAACACAAAAGGCAGTCCGGTTAAATCCTGCCACTCTTCAGCCAAATCAAAATATTGAGGATGATCTACCTGAAAATGCAGCGCTTTGTCTCCAATAAT
>JANTHG010000067.1 GCA_024762535.1 Calditrichaceae bacterium | reverse complement strand
GGATAACTTATCGAACTGTGCGCCTTCCCGCTTCTGATCACTTCTATAGCCATAACTTTACCTCCAAATTAGTGTAAAGTTATTTCAGGACGACACACCTAACAACCACCCTCCTGCCCCCTACCATTTATAATCTAAAATTTAAAATCTCTCATTTCCTAAACGCCTTTAACACAGCCCATTCTTCTTTCTTCAAAAAGCCGCCGGCCAAAAAGAGCACCGGAGAGAGCAAGATGAGAAGCACACGCAGTACAAAATCCGGATTAAAATAATAGAGCACAAACAGCATAACTACTAAATAAACCAAAACAATTAAAATCCGGCCGTACTCATAGGCAACCGGGTACAAACGCTGATTGACAATCCAGATGGCAAGCGTCATAATGAGATAGCTCAGCAACGTAGCCACGGCCGCGCCCATAATTCCGAAATGAGGCATCAGGTAAAAGTTACTGCCCACATTCACCACAGCTGCCAAACCGGTAAACAGTACCATCCACTGGGTTTTCTTTTTGATGTAAATACCCACCGTAAAATTTACATACAAACCGTAGAACAGGTAGGCGGTTAAAATCATTGGAATAATGATGATGCCGCTCCAGTAAGCGTGACCCAGCAGAGTGCGTCCGCCGCCTAAGGGCAGTTTAACAATATATTCCACAAAATAGCTACCGCTTACTACGATAAACGAACCGATGAGGAAGAAATAGGTCAGCACCCGGGCATAAATGCGCTGTGGATGTTCTTCTTCTTTGGCAATGCGCAAAAAGAAGGGTTGCCAGGCGGTTCGGAAAGCAATAACGAGCAATAGCAGCAACGAACCGAATTTGTAACTGGCGGAATAGAGAGCCATAGTCTCTTTACCCAGTAAAAAACGCATTAGATATTTATCGCTCATTTCCACAGTCAGGTAGGCAATGCCATTGGGAATCATGGGCAGGCCAAAAGCAGCCAGCGTTTTGAAAGCTTCTTTATTAAATGGCGCGCGGATGTATTTATTCTGGTAGGGCAGCAGAGCCAGTAAATTAAGAAACGAAGCCAGAGCGTTGGCATACAAAATCCCGATAACGCCGTACCGCCAGACTACCACAAAAAGAATGTTCAGGGCTACTTCCACCACAAAGCGTCCAATGCGCAGAACCGAATAGGTAACTGATTTTTCTTCTGCTCTTAAAACAAGATAAGGCAGATTCCCCAATCCGTCTAAAAACATAATAACAGCAGCCAGACGAATGAAGGCGCCATAGCCGTTCCCGCCCAGAATTAGATAACCAATAGGCTGCGCAAAAAGGAAAAGCAAGCCGGAAAACAACAGACTGCTGACCAGCACGCCCATAAATCCGGCTTTGTACACCTCTTCCCGCTTAAATTTCCCCAAGAAGAAATAACGCAGCAGAGCGGCATCCATTCCATATAAATAGATAACCGTCATAAAAGCCACAAAGGTGTAAACCAGAATCAAATCACCGTAAGCTGCTTTGGGAATGTAGAGCACATCCGTGTAAATAGGCAGCATAACAAAGCCCAGAGCGCGCTGCAAAAAAGTGCTGAACGTGTAAATGGAAGAATGACGCGCTAAATTTTTAATTTGCTGAATCATTTAGCGTCCCGTTTAACCCGATGGGCCAAAGCCTGAACCGCCATTATGTAGCCATATACGCCAAAACCGCTGACCGTTCCCTGGCACACTTCCGAAACAACCGAGGTTTTGCGAAAATCTTCGCGGTTATGCACATTACTGATATGCACTTCGGCCACGGGAACCGATATCGCTTCAATGGCATCGCGGATAGCATAGGAATAGTGGGTAAAGGCGCCGGGATTGATAACCACGCCGGCAAAGTTCCCATCTGCTTCGTGTAGCTTGTCCACTATCGCCCCTTCGTGATTGCTCTGAAAAAACTCGAGTTTAACCCTCTTAAAATAATCATTGATGAACGTATTGATTTCCTGCAGATTTTTGTGACCGTACAAATCGGGTTTGCGCTGACCCAGCAGATTTAAGTTGGGGCCGTTAATGACAAGGATTTTCATAATCGGATTCCTGGATAATTTATAGTTAATAGTTCACAGTTTTTAGTTTACAGTTTACGGTTTGCAGTTTGCTGTTTATAGCTCTATTTGCAAGCCGTCGTAGGCAAAGGCCATATTCACCGGCAGATTTTTGCCTTGCACATCTTCATCCAAAATATGGCTGATATGGGTAAACCAGGTCTGTTTCGCGTTAATTTTCTTTGCTTGTTCCACAGCCTGCTTAAGCGTTAAGTGGTTGGGATGCGGCTTATCGCGCAGCGCCTCCAAAATCAGTACGTCCAGATTTTCCAGTAAAGGATAACTGCTCTGCTGTATTTCACTCACATCCGTACAATAGGCAAAATTACCCACGCGGTACCCCAGTATTTCCTGCTGCCCGTGCATCAAAGGAATGGGAATTACCTCCACGCCCTGAATATCCTGCACTCCGTCTAATACCTGTGGCAACAGGTGCGGCACACCGGGATGAATAGGCCCGCCCTGGTAGATGGCGTAACCGAACACCGTTTGTAAATGCGCTATGGTTGCCGCATTGCCATAAATAGGAATGGTTTCCTTTTGCAGATAATTGAATCGTCGTAAATCATCCAATCCCATAATATGGTCGGCGTGGGTGTGCGTGTAGAGCACGGCATCCAACCGCGGCACAGGATAGCGCAGCATTTGCTGTCGAAAATCGGGAGTGGTGTCCACAAGCAAGCGTTTACCGTTTACTTCGATTAAAATCGAACTGCGTAAACGTTTGTTTTTGGGATTGACCGAACGGCACACGCTACACTGGCAATTAATCATCGGTACACCGCCGGAAGTACCGGAACCTAAAATGGTAATCTTCACCGCAGCGTCTCCCAGGCTTTTTTAATGGCTGCTTCCGAAGCCTGTTCCCAAATTTTGTACTTCCCGATTTCTTCGATTAGAACAAGGCGGATTTTCCCGTCTTTTACTTTTTTATCTAAAAGCATATGAGCGCTTAATGTTTCGGGTTCTATTTGTTCCGAAGCGTACTTAACCGGTACCTGTTTCAATAAAGCCTGTCCGCGAAGCAACGCTTTTTCGGTCAGCACACCTTCATTAAAAGCAAACTGCAAAGCGCAGCGCATCCCCAAAATGACCGCTTCCCCGTGTTTAAGTTCGCCAAAGCCGAATTCTTTTTCCAGTGCGTGTCCAAAGGTATGCCCGAAATTGAGAATCATACGCAGCCCTTTTTCCGTTTCATCTTCGGCCACTACCCGCGCCTTTTCCCCGGCGCTGATTTCAACTATCTTTTGCAGCACATCAGCATCTTTTGCCAGGGCTTGTTCCAGATGCGATTCGAGATACGTAAAAAAATCTGCGTTTAAGATAAATCCGTATTTAATCACCTCGCCCAGGCCGTTGCGCAGTTCCCCTTCGGGCAGAGTTTGCAGGGTGGCTGTATCCGCCAGGACAAACAGCGGCTGTTTAAACGCGCCGATTAAATTCTTGCCCAAAGGATGATTTACACCGGTTTTCCCGCCGATACTGCTGTCCACCTGAGCCAGTAAGCTCGTGGACACCTGTACAAAATCAACACCCCGCAAATAGGTGGCAGCTACAAATCCGGCTAAATCGCCCACCACGCCTCCGCCGAGAGCAATAACTAAAGAACCGCGTTCAAAATGATTTTCGAGGAGTTTGGTGTACAACGCCTCTACCTGTTGCAGGGTTTTGGCGGTTTCACCGTCCGGCACCAGAAAAACGCGGATTTTTGCTTCTTCCGGCAAAGCCTGAACCAACTGTTCGCCATATAAATCATAAATCGGTGAAGATGAAATTACGGCAATTTGTTTGCTTTGTGTATGTTTTGGCAAAATATCTGCCAGTTCATTTAAGATGCCGTTCCCACAGTAAATGGGATAGGGTTTATCTAACGCCACTTCGATGGTTGTCATTCGTCTTCCATTTTTTCTTTAAGTTCCTTTTCGAGAAGTTCCACGATGGCCTCCGGTTCCAGGCCGTCCCGTTCCACCACAATATCAGCCTGTTCGTACGTGGGTTCCCGTTCTTTGAGCAGAATTTTAATTTTTTCCAGCAACGCATCCCGGAACGGCTTATCCCGGTCTACCTTTAGCAAGGGGCGTTTATCCGTGTGACTTACCCTTTGCAGAATATGCTCCGGTGCGCTTTTAATATAGATAACAATACCGGTTTCCTGAATAATTTTACGATTTTCGGCGCTCATCGCCGCCCCACCGCCCAGGGAAATAATGGATGGGTAGGCTTCAGCGGAAAGGCGGCGGATAGTTTCGGTTTCCAAACGACGAAACGCCGGTTCGCCCTGTAGTTCAAATAATTCCATTACCGAAAAGCCCGTTTCCTGTTCAATAACTTTGTCCGTATCGAAATAGGGCCAGTTCCAGTGCGCGGCGAGGGTACGGCCTACCCTGCTTTTACCCGCGCCCATAAATCCCGTAAAATAGATGTGTTTTTTCATTTCAGGACTCTCTTAGTATTTTTCGCAAAAAAGTTTTCCGGTGCAGAGCGCTGGGGCCGATTCGCAGAATTTGTTCTCTGTGGAATTTAGTACCATAACCTTTGTGTTTCTCAAAACCGTATTCGGGATACTGTGCCGCATATTGCGTCATCAATTTATCTCTGAACACTTTAGCCAAAATCGAAGCCGCCGCTACTACAGCCGAGCGAGCGTCTCCTTTTACCAGCGACCGGCCGGGCAGAGAGCTGCCGTTGCATTCAAACCCGGGGAAATCCCGGCCGTCCACCAAAACATATTCCGGCTGTACAGATAAATTATCCACGGCCCGACGCATCGCCAAAAAAGTGGCCTGTAAAATATTGATACGTTCAATGGTTTGCACATCCGCCACACCAATACCAAAACTCAACGCCTGTGTACGAATGCGTGTATCCAACACAACACGTTGTTTTTCCGAAACTTTTTTGGAATCGTTTAAATCATCTATCTGAATGGATTCAGGCAGAATCACCGCAGCAGCCACCACCGGGCCGGCCAGAGGTCCGCGACCGGCTTCATCCACTCCGCAGAGCAGAGCGCCCTTTGTGGCGCGGATTTGTGTATCGAATTCAAACAGAGAGGTATTGTTCATATTGGAAGGAATTTAAATTCCACGCCGGAGAAATACAAATTACTTAGAAAACTGCAATTAAGAGCCCATTATCCAGAACCAAATACCGATTTCCAAGGAATCTTTAGCCTGAGAAGTTGGAATTCCCAATTCCGGGTTCCCAATTATCTAACCCATAAAAAATTGAGCGTTAGCCACGATGTTCCCTCTGTTAGCCTCAGTATTTTCGCTGTTAGCCTCAGCGTTCACGCTGGGGGAGAACAAAATCTCGCCCTTTAGGGCGTAAACGCCCTTAGTTATTTTGTTTTTGTTTCTTCTCTTTCCCCATCGTAAACGATGGGGCTAACTGCTTTGAAGGATAAGGAAACGAATAAATTTTAAAAATTAACTCATTCCTAAGTCGAGCAATTTTTGATATAAATCCAATATAATACTGTCATTGCAAGCGACACAGGAGCGAAGCAAACCCACAGGGGATTGCTTCATCCCGATAAATCGGGATTCGCAATGACGTTTTTTTATGTGACTTTTATCAACAATCGCTCGATTTAGCTAATAACCCAACAACTACCCTTCAATCCTTTTCATCCAAAATCTAAAATCCAACATTTAAAATGTTCTTACATAAATCACTAAGCAATCTTATTTTTTTGGAGTATGATTCTTCAAAAACTCATGCAGGCGCATCAATTGCACGGTGGACTGGTAGCGGCCGCCGGCAAATACGCTGTAGTCACCACCTCCACCCATGGCCGAGGTAAAACGGTTGGAATTTTCATAAAAGAGCCAGAGGTTGGTCCAGTCCCGTTCAATCACTTCGTCAAACATATTCGAGGGGTCGGCCAGTCCCTGTTTCCAGATTTCCTGCATTAACATGGTAGCGGAACGTGTACGGGCATTGGTTTCTTTAATGGTGTGTTCCAAACCGGCAAAATGGTTATCCACCCAGTTGCTGCTATGGCAGGATAAACAAATCTGTTTCATTTTGGAATCACGCACCTGCTGTTCTTCGGCAGAAATCAATGCGTCTTCTACAGGTGTTCCGTCGAGTTCCGTGGTTAATTGCAGTCCCGCTTTATTGGTAATCTTTGCTAAATCGGTTGATTTGGGATGAGCCGTGGCATACGGCGCCCCAAAAATCCGCCAGGCCAGGCGGTCATTAAAGCGATGCGTGCGTTCGGCAACCACATTGCCATCCCCATCCGTGATTAAACTGGCATGACACGTGGCGCAGGTAGGCGCCGTAAAATCCCGCCCCGCGACCCAGGGAACGGCTTCAAAATCCCAATTATGATATTGGCTGCTGTAAATATTGCCGTGCTTGCTCACTTTGTAAACCTTGTAAGCCGGTACATCCGGTCCTTTGTGGCATTCGGAACAGGTGGCCGGTTTGCGGGCCATAGCAATGGAAAAATCGTGTCGTGAATGGCAGGATGTACACGAGCCCTTACTGCCGTCCGGATTAATACGCCCTACCCCCTGGTTGGGCCAACCGGAAAGACTGGGAAATTCCATTTCACCAAAATCCGTTTCTTTGGTAGTTTTGCCTTCTACTTTCACCTTGGTTCCATGGCAATACAGGCAGGATTCCTTGTCCGTATCTAAACTGGGGTGATTCATTTTTTTAAGATTTTCTTTGGTTACCGTTAAATCATTCACCGAATGTACCAACTGCATATACACTTTATTATCCATTAAAATGCTGTAAGCTTCAGACATATTATTCTGGCTATATTCTTTCACTTCCTGCGCGTGGCAGGTGGCACAGTCTTTAGGTGTTACCACCACATGAATTTGGTAACCGTTATGTTCAAAGGTATCGGCATGCTGTTCCGGATTGATTCCGTGGCATTCGAAGCAACCTACAGCATGATTTTGCATGCCGGATGGTATGTTTTTCGAAGAGACCCGACGTGCCAATTTGCTTTTTTGCAAGGCATCTTTGGGAGTGATGAGCGCATGGCGGCTTTCCTGCCATTGCTTAACGATGCCCGGATGCACCTGCTCGTGGCAGGACAGACATTCTTCCGATGCTTCGCTCAGAGGCACTTCTCCGGCAAAAATAATTCCGCTGAACAGTAAAGTTAGCGAGATGATAGAGCTAAAAAGTTTAAATACTTGCATAATAGCCTCCTGTTTTTTTGCAACTTACAAAAATAAATTGGATGTGTAAATAAAAACACTGCATTTAATTGAATTCCCAGTTCCCAGTTCCCAATAACCCAATAACTTAATAACTTAACAACTAAACAACCACATCCCTTTCAATTGAACACACAAAACCCTTGCACTTATCCGGCTTCTGTCCGTATCTTATTTTACATTACTTAAGGTAACCGTTAACAAAAGAGGATTTTTAATGGAACAGAGCCACGCACCCAAACAGACCTGGAAATTCCCCCGCGAATTCTGGATGGCCAATTTAATGGAACTGACGGAACGGGCCGCTTATTACGGGTTTTTTATTGTACTGACCTTGTACCTTACCGATATCGTAGGATTTGACGATAAATTAACCGGTGTGGTTGCCGGTGTGTTCTTCTCCGGTTTATATCTGCTGCCCCCCTTTGTGGGCGCCATCGCTGACCGCATTGGATTCAAAAACGGTCTGATTCTCGCCTTTACCCTGCTAACCATCGGTTATTTTTTTCTTGGTATTTTTCACGGGAAATTAGCCGTTCTTTTCTTTTTAACCATTATTTTGATAGGCGGCTCGTTTATTAAGCCACTGATTACCGGAACCGTTGCCAAAACCACGGATGAAATTAACCGCGCCCGGGGATATTCCCTGTTTTACTGGATTGTCAATATCGGCGCATTTGGAGGCAAAACGTTTGTCCCTTTTATCCGCCAGGGACTGGGATTGAGTTACGTCAATTTCTTTTCTTCCGGGATGGCTTTTATCGGCCTGCTGTTCGCCATCTTTCTGTTTAAACAAATAGACCGTTCCCACGAAGAAGAACAAAAGTCGGCCAAAGATGTGTGGCGGGCGCTGGTGGCTATTTTTACCACACCGCGTTTGATTGTGCTTACGCTGATTGTTTCCGGCTTTTGGATGATTCAGCACCAGCTTTACGCAACCATGCCCAAATTTGTAATTCGTATGCTGGGAGAATCGGCTAAACCGGAATGGCTGGCTAATGTCAATCCGTTTGTGGTTGTTCTTTTTGTTGTGCTTATCACACAATTGACTAAGAAATACAAAGCGGTCAACGCCATGCTGATGGGTATGCTGCTGATGCCTTTTTCCGCACTGGCTATGTCTGCCGGACCCTGGTTGGAGCATATTACAGGAACAAATATAAAACTGTTTGCCGGAATGAGTATGCACCCCTTAACCATGATGATGATTATCGGGATTTCCATTCAGGGCATTGCCGAATGTTTTATTTCACCGCGTTTTTTGGAATATTTTTCGTTTCAGGCGCCCAAGGGGCAGGAAGGCCTCTATTTGGGGTTCAGCCATTTACACTCGTTCATTTCCGCGTTGGTTGGCTTTATTATGTCCGGTTTTTTATTAGATGCCTACTGCCCGGACCCGCACACCCTACCGGCCGGAATCAGCGCTGTAGAAAAAGCAAGTTACTACGTGCACGCCCATTATATCTGGTACTATTTTGTGGCAATTGGACTCACTGCAGCAGTTGCCTTGTTTCTCTTTAAACTGGTTACGGAACGGATTGATAAAAAAGCGGGAGTGGCTTAATATTTAAAGGCATTAGTGTCCGGTTAAAATATTATCTATTCAAACCAAGCCCAATACAGTCGAGACCAAACACCTGAACTAAAACAAAAAAACTTGAAAGAAGCTTAGCTTATGGCGAAATTTCTGTTTGAGTCCCGAATTTCGGGACGAGTTAAATTTCGCCTGGGCTTTTTGTTACTTTTTGGCCAGACAAAAAGTAAGGTTTTTTTCTTTATAAAAAGAACCAATCCCGATGTAGTGTTTCTAAGTTTTGCAAAACAAAACATAAGAAACTCTTTACCGGGAAGACTGTCGAGAAAAGTTGTGTCTTGGTTAATTAACAAAAAAGCGGCCCGAAGGCCGCTTTTTTTATTGAATCGTTTTCATAATTTCCTGTAAATATTCCCAGATGTGTTCCACTGAACTTATGCGAATTTTTTCATCCGGTGAATGAGCGCCTAAAATATCTGGCCCAAATGAAATCATATCCATGCCATCATAATGTTCGCCGATAATACCACATTCCAGTCCGGCATGAATTGCTTTCACTTCCGGCTCTTTACCGTATGTATCGCTGTAGATTTTTTTACAGGCTGCCAGTAACTTAGAGTCCGGATTGGGTTCCCATGCCGGATAACCGCCCACATGCTCTACACGAAATCCCGCCAATTCACCAATGGCGCGCACTTTGTTCCCGATATCCTGTACTTCGCTGGCCACTGAAGAACGCTGCGAAGTAAGCACTTCCACTTCTTTTTCACCGGTTTTTACAATTGCCAAATTGGTTGAAGTTTGAACCAACCCCTCAATGGCATGACTCATAGCAATAACACCATGCGGCATAGCATAAAGCATGCGAATTAACTGGGATGTGAATTCATCGCTAAATACTTTATGCGCCATACTTATTTTTTCCAGAGAAATAAACACATCTTTATCCGTAAACTTTAATTCATCTTTAAATGTAGCTTCAAAAGACGCGATAATATCTTCCGCTTCGGCTTTTTGGTCCGGGAGCAATTGTATCTGAGCCATGGCTTCACGCGGAATGGCATTGTGTTTGCTGCCCGCGTTGATGCCTGCCAGTTTTACCTGTACTTTACAGGACAAACCGGAAATGAGACGCGCCAGCAATACAATGGCATTTCCCAGACCTTCGTGAATGTTCAACCCGGAATGACCACCGCGCAGACCGCCTATTTTCAATTCGTAGGTTTCAAAATCCGATTTACTGCGTTCCCATTTAATATCTTTACGCATTTCCGTATCTAAACCGCCGGCACAACCAATATAAAGGGCGCCTTCTTCTTCGGAATCGATATTCAATAAAATACGGCCTTCGAGGAAATCGCTTTTAAGGGCATTGGCGCCGGTTAAACCGGTTTCTTCATCAATGGTAAACAGAAATTCCATGGGCGGATGAACCAAGTCGGTAGATTCCATTACAGCCATGGCAATAGCCACGGCAATACCGTTATCCGCTCCCAATGTCGTGCCATCGGCTGTAACCCAGCCATCTTCCACGAGCATCTTGATGGGGTCTTTATCAAAATCGTGCACTGTATCATTATTCTTTTCACAGACCATATCAAGATGACCCTGAATCACAAGCGTGGGCCGCTTTTCCATGCCTTTGGTGGCCGGTTTGGAAATAAGCACATTGCCCACTTCGTCCTTTTTCCAGGGCAAACCCAGTTCTTTAGCAAAATTAATTACAAATTCGATAATCCGTTCTTCGTGTTTGGAACAGCGCGGAATTTGATTTAGCGCATAAAAATGTTTCCACACTAACGACGGCTGCAAAGCTTCAATTACTTCCTTCACTCTATCCCTCCTTATTTCAGTAGTATTCTTTTATAAAGCAGTAAGTTAATAAATAATCAACCGCTTACCAAAATATCTTGATTTTTTCATCCTTTTTCATTACAGGGCTTGAAAGGCAACGGGCTTTTTACGACATTGTATAGATACGAAAAACACTCAGCTTATTAGGTTCTCATACATGAAGCAAAAACAGGCAAAAGTCGAAAACATCCGCCGCCGGGAAATATTACATTCCATTAGCGCAGATTTTGAAATTTCGCGCGGGACGCCCCAACCCTTTGGAGCCCAATTTGTTCGTGGCGGTATCAACTTTGCCGTGTACACACCTCATGCCAAATTTGTAACGTTGGTGCTGTTCACTAAATGTCATACGGATATATTAATGGAATTCCCGTTAGACCCGGATTTTAACCGCACCGGCCATGTGTGGCATGCCATGGTTCGCGGACTGGATTCCGATATCCGCTACGGATTCCGCGTAGTGTGCGAAAAAAAAACGCAGGAATGCATCAAAGAAATTGTGCTGCTCGACCCTTACAGTCGTTCCACCTGCGGCGGAGAAACCTGGGGAGCGCCGCTTACCGTTCGGCGAAACAACCAAAAACATACTTTTCGTCTGTCTCAGGTTGTGGAAAACACCTTTGACTGGGAACAAGACCGGGCGCCGCGTATTCCTTTAAAGGATTCGATTATTTACGAACTGCAGGTACGCGGATTTACACGTCATCCCTCTTCCGGCGTTAACGCGGCAGGCACCTTTGCCGGTTTGATTGAAAAAATACCTTATCTTAAAGATTTGGGCGTGACAGCGGTGGAGCTGATGCCAGTTACGGATTTTGACGAAACCTACCCGGGCCACACAGACCCTAAAACCGGCCAGACCCTTTTGAACCTGTGGGGCTACGACCCCATTAGCTTTTTCGCCCCTAAGGCCGCCTTTGCCCAAAACAGTTCCGGAAGCGGCCCTTTGGATGAATTCCGCCGCATGGTTAAAGCTTTTCATGAAGCGGGAATGGAGGTTATTCTGGATATGGTTTTTAATCACACGGGCGAAGGCGGGAAAGACGGCCCGATATACCATTTTAAAGGATTAGACCATTCCGTTTATTATTTAGAAGATGCGGACAGGCATTCGTTTTTAAATTATTCCGGCTGCGGCAACACACTGAACTGCAACCATCCGGTGGTACGCGATTTAATTCTGGACAGCCTGCGCTACTGGGTTACAGAAATGCACGTGGATGGTTTCCGCTTCGATTTGGCGTCCATTCTGGGACGCGGACGTGACGGTTCCGTGCTTTCCAATCCCCCGCTTATCGAACGAATTGCGGAAGACCCGATTTTAGCAAACAGCAAACTGATTGCCGAAGCCTGGGACGCGGCCGGTTTGTACCAGGTGGGTGATTTCCCTCATTTTCAGCGCTGGATGGAATGGAACGGCCGCTTCCGGGACGATGTGCGTAAATTCATCCGCGGCGATAAGGGGCTGGTACCCACCATTGCCACCCGCCTGGCCGGCAGCGCCGACCTGTACCAGGATGACGGGCGCGAGCCCTTCCACAGCGTTAATTTTGTTACCTGCCACGACGGTTTTACCCTGGCTGACCTAGTGAGTTACAACAACAAGCACAACGAAGCCAACGGCGAAGAAAATCGCGATGGCTCGGACGTCAATTTTAGCTGGAATTGCGGCACGGAAGGGCCGGACACAAATCCGGAAATTATCCGTTTACGCAGGCAACAAATGCGTAATTTTGCCGCCATCCTGCTGTTGGCACAGGGCGTACCCATGTTATTGGCCGGTGATGAATTCGCCCGTACCCAACAGGGCAACAACAATGCCTATTGCCAGGACAATGAGATTAGCTGGGTGGACTGGACTTTTAAGGAAACAAACCAGGATTTACACCGTTTTTTTAAAGAACTCATCGCGTTACGAAAAAATGAACCGCGTTTACGGCGCACTCGCTTCGAAGTGGAAAATATACATGGCAGGCCTGAAATGATTTGGCACGGTGTGGAACTGAACCGCCCGGACTGGTCGGAAGAATCACGCTGTTTGGCACTGGAATATCCGGCCTTAACAGAAGAGCAATCCGATTTATTTATTATGCTGAATATGGGCGAACAGGAACGGGTATTTCAATTGCCGCCACTGGAACCTGAAAAACGATGGAAACTGCGCATGGATACGGCTCAACCGGCGCCCAATGATATTTTTGCTGACGGAGAAGAAGAGAACCTTCCTTCGCAAACAACCCACCGGGTTTCGGCGCGAAGCATTGTTTTGCTTACCGCCAGGTAAATGGTTGTGCATGTAATTTTTTGCCTAAAAGCAAAATTTTACGTGTTTTTTTTTGCTTACACGCAAAATTTTACGAAAAAAAATTCCGGATGAGGAAAAGCTGAAACCATTTTTAAACACCTTCTTCATCACCTGTTTCGAGCACTCAGAGACTATGAGGGAACGGCTGAACTTTAATTCCCGGTTCCGAATAGCCAATGATTAAATATTTCTGTTATCCTCAACACAAAACATTTAAAATCTAAAATTCATAATTTTTCATTTCCGCAGACCGCTTTTTAAATGCCTTTATCTGATGTTTTAAAAACGAACGACAAATCCTACCTGCATCGGCTGCGCAGCAGAAGAGCTGCCCGTAATCTGCACATGGCCGCCATTTCGTTCCAGTACAAAACGGCCAATACTGTAACCAATCAACGCTCCGGCCGTAACATCAGAAAGCCAGTGTTGGTCGTGGTACATACGCGCACCGGCAACCAAAACAGCCGCCGTGTACCAGCCTGCCTTCCAAAACAGATTATCCATCTGCCCGGCCATTACCGTGGATACGGCAAATACCGTGGAACTGTGTCCGGAAAAAAAGGAACGGTGCGATTCTTCCAAACGAAAAGGTTTAAATGAATACCGGCCTTCATTGGTAAAGGGTCGTGCCCTGCCAAACAATTCTTTAACAACCAGCCCCAAAACACCGGTGTAGAAATAGGCTTCTGCTGTTTGCAGGCCGGCCTTGCGAACAGATTGGTTTCCGCTGAACAATCCGCCAAAATAGAGCACCGACATACCACCGAGCATATACCATTTTTCACCATAATAATTATCGATTCCAAAAAACCGGTCGCCCAAAACGGTTTGATGTTGCTGCGTATAATCCCGAACCGGCTGGTCCAGAAGCGTCAAGGCGACCACACCGGCGGATGCCAACGCGAACTGAAGTTTTGCATCATTTCCGGAATGCCAGACCGCCGAGCCCAAATCGCTGCCGGACTGAAAGAAATCTTTGGTATCCGATTTAAAATTCTGCCACACCTGCGCCTGTAAACCCACTGAAAGACTGAACAGCAGTACAATGATTTTCCATTTTGTTTTCAGCATTGGCACTTCTACCCCACTGTTTATTATTCATATTTTTTTAAACACATTTTTTCCCGCCAGAAAGGTCAGCGAAACACCGCGCGCCGCCATAAACAGCAGCATGGCCAGCCACATGCCGTGATTACCCCACAACATGTGACCAATATAATAGACGGGCAGGAAAAATCCCAGCGTAGCCAAAATCATACTATTGCGCATGGCCGCGGAAGCGATGGCGCCTATATAAACGCCGTCCCAAATATAGCAAACGCTGTTAATGACAGGCGCTGCGATAGTCCAGCCCAAATAGGAAAGCGCCAGTCCAAGAACCGCTTCCTGATTGGTAAACAGACTTAAAATGGGTTTGCCCAATAAAAAATAAATGAGCGAAAAAATCAATCCCAATCCTATACCCCACTTAAAAAGAAGCATAATGGTTTCCCGTAATTGCCTGTAATTACCGGCGCCAAAATATTTGCCTACCAAACTTTCGGCTGCATACGCAAAGCCGTCTATTCCATAGGAAAAAATCATCCATAATTGGATAAGGATTGAATTGGCTGCCAAAACCGAATCGCCAAAGGAGGCCGATTGGGCCGTGAAAAAGGAAAATACAAAAATTAACATCAGGGTACGGATAAAAATATCTCTGTTCAATTTAAAAAGCTGAGTCAATTCCTGTTTGTGTACTATTTCATGAAACCTGAATGACCGTATATATGTG
>JANTHG010000066.1 GCA_024762535.1 Calditrichaceae bacterium | reverse complement strand
GGCCACGAGAATAAAAAAGACAGCAAACCAGGGAATGGTTATCTTTTTAGCACCGGCATTTTTACTACGGGAAAATTTTACCGAAAGCCACCAGCCCAAAACCAGTAGAAAGGGTGCAATCATCATCACCCGAATCATTTTAACGATTACCGCGGTTTCGGCAGTCAGTTCGCCAATGGCGTTTCCGGCCGCTACCACATGCGCCACTTCGTGCACGGTGCCGCCGATAAACACACCCATGGTTTTGGCGTCAAAGGGAATGAAACCGGCCCGGTATAAAAAAGGATAGAGAAACATGGACAGCGTTCCGAAAATCACTACGGTAGAAACCGCGATGGCGCTTTTGTAAGGCTTGGCATTTACCACCGGTTCCGTGGCCAGAACTGCTGCCGCACCACAGATACTACTGCCCGCGCTGGTTAAAATAGTCGTATCCATATCTAATTTTAACAGCTTGGTGCCGACAAGATAGCCAACAATAAAGGTCAGGGTTACCATGGTCACGCTCACAATAATACCGGCCGCCCCCACATCGGCAATATTCTGAAAAGTAATGCGAAAACCGTAAAAAATGATAGCCGCACGCAACAGGGTTTTGCTGGAAAACAGAATACCGGGAACCCAGGCTTCGGGCAAGTGAGAGCGTAAGGAGTTGGCGTAAAATACACCAAGCACAATCCCCACTATAAGCGGACTTATTTGTAAATGGGTGATGATTGGAAAACCGGCGATATATTTTGCAGCCAGCGCAAACAGGGCTACGAATAAAATACCATTTAAGGTATTGGAGCGATTGTTGTTTGAAAAGGGCATGTATCGTACCTTCATTGATTCGTTTTTTATACGGAATTATGAAGGTAAAATACAATGAAAAAGAGGAATAGCGAATCGTAAATGGTTATCTATGATAACATTTGGTTATGACGACAGACAAAACGAATGAATTGCTGAACAAGGCTGGAAGGATGTCCCTGCAAATAGCAAAAACGGAAATAGCGTTTTAATGAGATTTCAGGGAACGGAATGATAGTAAGCAGGCCGGATTTAAGTTCTTTCTCCACCGCCCGGCGGGACATAACAGCCAACGCATCCACATGTTCCAAATAAGACTTGATGCTTTCCGTACTGCCGAGTTCCAGCATAATGTGCAGTCGGTTTAAATCAAATCCGGCTTCTTTTAAGGCATGCTCAAAAATTTCACGGGTGCCGGAACCTTTTTCACGCAGGACCAAAGGCACCTCGGGCAATTCACTCAGACGAACCGAATCTTTTGAAGACACAGGCCGGCTCGAATGGGCAACGGCTACCAGCTCATCTTTGAGCATATCCACATATTTTAAATCCTTACTGTGGCGGCGGCCTTCGATAATACCAAGGTCAATTTCTTTTTTCTGCAAAGCCGATTCAATTTTTTCGCTGTTGCCGTTAATCCAACTAAGTGAAACCTGAGGAAATTGCTGTTTAAATTTCGATAAGACCGGTGGAATAATGTACATGGTCATGGTGGTGCTGGCGCCGACACGTAATGCGCCGCCCAGGTTATTTTTTAAAGCATTTAATTTATATTCCGTTTGATTGTAAATATCGAATATTTTAAGCGAACTTTCGTAAAGGATTTCACCTTCTGCGGTGAGGAAAATTTTATTTCCTTCCCTTTCAAACAGACGCACCGAAAAATGCGCTTCCAGTTCTTTTATATGCTTGGAAACGGCCGGTTGGGAAATATGCAGCGCTTCAGCTGCTTTGGTAAAGCTGAGATTTT
This sequence comes from Calditrichaceae bacterium, assembly GCA_024762535.1. Taxonomy (GTDB): domain Bacteria; phylum Calditrichota; class Calditrichia; order Calditrichales; family Calditrichaceae; genus JANTHG01. The sequence continues at coordinate 13,000 of JANTHG010000066.1, read as the reverse complement.
TTGCCACGTTACAGAATACTTTAAGCCTAAAATCGAGCATGGTGTTCCAAACATAAAAAGGTAATACGCAACTTTTTTATCCCTGAAAGAGATAGTATTGTTATTTCTATTTATAAATTTTCATCAGCACTTCCTGTATCTGCGCCAGCGTGAAATCGAGCTGTTCCGGGGTGTGCGCCGCTGAAATAAACAGCGCTTCGAACTGCGACGGGGCAATGTAAACACCACGACCCAGCAATGCGCCAAAATAGCGCGCAAACTGTTCAGTATCCGACTGCACCGCATCTGCGTAACCGGAAACAGCGCCATCTTTAAAGAAAACACAGCCCATTGAATTTACATAATTTAAAGATAAAGGCAATTTCTCTTGAGCAATGAATTTCTCAATTTCCTTGAAAAAATGTTGCGCTTTTTGGTTCAGCGCTTCATAAAATCCTGGCCGGGAGATGATTTCCAGTGTTTTTAATCCGGCGGCCATGGCCAGCGGATTGCCGGACAGGGTGCCCGCCTGATAAATGGGACCGGCAGGCGCAACCTGCAGCATAATTTCTTTTTTCCCACCATAAGCCGCGGCCGGTAAACCGCCGCCGATAATTTTGCCCATGGTAGTTAAATCCGGCTTAATGCCGTACAATGCCTGGGCGCCACCGGGATGCACACGAAAACCGGTCATCACTTCGTCGAAGATAAGCACGCTGCCATGCTCGTCGCAAAGCCTGCGCAATCCCTGTAAAAAGTCTGCTCGTCCCGGAATCACGCCCATATTTCCGGCAATCGGTTCTACGATCACGGCGGCAATATCTACCCCATGTTGATTAAATAACCGTTCTACCGAAGCCAGATCATTATAGCCGGCGATCAGCGTTTGTTCGGCCAAAGCCTGCGGCACGCCGGGACTGGTTGGTTCGCCCAGTGTTAAGGCGCCGGAACCGGCCTTGATTAAAAAACTGTCCCCATGGCCATGGTAACAACCCTCAAATTTGACGATTTTATTGCGCCGCGTGAAACCGCGCGCCACACGGATGGCGCTCATGGTCGCTTCGGTACCGGAATTTACCATGCGTACCATATCCACCGAAGAAACCATTTTAATGATTTGTTCGGCGATACGGATCTCCAGTTCCACCGGCGCGCCAAAGCTGGTGCCTTTGGCTGCGGTTTGGCTGACAAAATCCAGCACTTCTTCATGGGCATGTCCCAAAATCAACGGCCCCCAAGAACCAACATAATCAATGTATTCGTTGCCGTCTACATCGCGGATGGTCGCGCCTTTACCGGATTCGATAAACAGCGGGTCCAATCCCACCGAGCCAAAAGCACGCACGGGTGAATTGACACCTCCGGGCATTACGGTTTTTGCCTGCTCAAACAATTGCTTGCTTTTTGACATGCGTTTTCTTCTCCACACTAACTGAACATATATTTGTTATTTTTCATTTTAAAACCAGGAACTGAGAATCTGGAATTCATAGTGAGTCCCAGGTTCCCGGTTCAAAATTATAAACACCTGTTTTCTATCCCGGATTATTCATTCAGCCACTTTACCACATCTTTGGCAAAATAGGTCAAAATGATGTCAGCCCCGGCGCGTTTGATGGATGTCAGCATTTCCATGGCAACTTTTTTCTCATCAATCCAGCCTTTTTCGGCGGCCGCTTTGACCATGGCAAACTCGCCGCTCACGTTGTAAGCTGCTACCGGCAAATCGATAGTATCGCGCACCTGACGGATGATATCCAAATAAGGCATGGCCGGTTTGACCATGATGATATCCGCGCCTTCCTGCACATCCAGTTCCACTTCGTACAGAGCCTCGCGGGCATTGGCCGGGTCCATCTGGTACCCACGGCGGTCGCCGTATTGCGGGGCGGATTCGGCGGCATCCCGGAAGGGGCCATAGAACGCAGAAGAATATTTGGCGGCGTAGCTCATGATGGGCATTTTTTCGAAGCCGTTTTCATCCAGCGCTTCGCGGATGGCGCCCACCATGCCGTCCATCATACCTGAGGGGGCTACCATATCGGCGCCGACTTTACCGTGGGTGATAACCTGCTGCTGCAACATTTCCAGCGTAGCGTCGTTATCCACTTCACCGTTAATTACCGCACCGCAATGACCATGGTCTGTATATTCACAGAAACAAACATCGGCGATAACGTACATATCAGGCACAGCATCTTTGATAGCCATTATGCTGCGCTGAATGATGCCCTGCTCGTTGGTGGCGTCTGTACCCAGCGGATCTTTGTGTCCTGGAATACCAAAGAGAACAATCGCCGGAATACCCATCTGATGAACCTGTTTCACTTCTTCCACCAGTAAATCGATGGAAAACTGAAAATGGCCGGGCATGGAAACGATGGGATTGCGGACATTTTTACCCTCGGTAACAAATAAGGGCAGGATCAAATCGTCTACAGACAGTTTCGTTTCGCGCACCATACGGCGGATATTTTCGTTGCGGCGCAAACGTCGCGGACGGTAATAGGGTGTATACATCGTTAACTCCTTTTTATGAATATTTTAATATTTTGTCAACCGTTTCGCGGGCGCTGAGCACACTGTCGCCCACACTGATGCCGCGCCGGGAATTTCCCGCAAAATAGAGACCGGCATGTTTTTCTTCCAGCACATCGTACAGTTTTTGATAGCGGCTGTAGCCCACCGTGTACTGCGGGATGGCTTTGGGCCATTTTTTGATTTTCGTCAGCACCGGCTGCTCTGTTAAACCGATAAGATCATTTAGATCATTAAAAACCATCTTCTTCAGATCTGCATCTTCGACTAAGGCCCGTTCCGGCTGGCGCGTGCCGCCGATAAAAGTAGTAAAGGCTGCATAGCCCTGCGGCGCACGATTGGGAAAGATAACCGAACTCCAGATGGAACCTAAAATTTTACGGTTTTCTACCCTGGGAATCAAGAAACCAAACCCATCCAGCGGACGCTGTACAGCCGATTGGCGAAAAGCGCTGAACACCACGGCCACCGGTGGATATTTGATTTCACTAAAGCGGGCGGCTTCTTCCGGGGCCAGAAAATGTAAAATTTTACTTTGTACATACGCCGGCACCGAAATAATGATCCGGTCGAAGCGGAATTGCTGTGTGTGCCCGTTCACATTAAAATCCAGCACAAATTGGCCGTCCTCTTTGCGAATGGTCAGCAATTCGTGACCGGTAAAAATTTTACCGGTCAGCCGGTCGCTCAGAGCATTGGTAAAGGTTTGCATACCGTTGACAAACGAAAAAAGCTTAGCCCGGTTCTTGGCTACTTCTTTACTCTGCTTTTGTTTGCGTTTACCCTTAATGGCGCCCTTAATGAAACTGCCATATTCCCGTTCCAGCGCCAACAGTTTGGGAAAAGCCGCAGCCGTGCTCAGCGTTTCCGGATCGCCGGCATACACACCGGCCACAAAGGGATTGATGGCGTAATCCAGGAATTCCTGTCCCAGGCGATATTTTACCAGCTCAGCCAACGCAATATCAGTACCGCTGCTGGGTTTAATGAACGGCTCTTTGAATAACCTCAGTTTGGCCCGGCCGGAGAATAGTTTTGTTTTTAAAAAAGACTGTGGCGTCATGGGCAGAGCGTGCAGCTTCCCATCTCGAATAATGTAGCGGTTGTTAGATTCTTCGCTGCCATACACTTTTTGGTCTTCGATACCCAGTTCGCGGATAAGTTCGCTCAGTGTTTCCGATGTTTCCAGCGTGCTGTTGGGCCCGTAATCGATTAAAAACCCATCCTCTTTTTCCGTGACAATGGTGCCCCCGCACTGCGTATTTTTATCAAACAGGCTGACGTCCCAGCCGGATTTATCCAGCCAGTAGGCGCTGCTCAATCCGGAGATGCCCGCACCGACGACGGCTATCTTCTTTTGTTTATTCATAGATGTCTTCCTTTTGAAGAGGCTCTTTATATTGCCCTATTTTGTTCAAAACCAACTTTTCAAGCAATTGCATGTACCGGGGATGTGTGTTCAGCGCCTCAATACGATGAAAATAACGTATGCTGGACGCTTCTGCCAGTTCCTTGTACAGCATGCCGATCTCGTAAACGGTTTCAGAATTATCGGCCACGAAGCCTAAAGGATAGACGAACAATTCTTCTACCTTTTGAGCGGCCAAGCCCCGAATGGTCTCATCCGTGGCCGGACTCAGCCATTTAACCGGCCCAACCTTGCTCTGAAAGGCCAGATATGTGTGCACGTCGGGAGGCAGAAGCGCTTTAATTTTTTCCACAGCCCGCCGCACTTCCTGCTCGTAGGGGTCTCCTTTTCGGATGCGTTTAAAAGGAATGCTGTGGGCACTGAATAACAGATGTTTGGGGCGATCTTTACTGATTGAATTTTCAAACGCATCATTTATTTGTTCGGCTATGGCCGCTACAAAAAGCGCTTCGTCGCCATAGCGATCAACAAAGTGAAATTGTCCGTCTGCAGGATGGTGATTAATGTGCTTAAAAAAGGCCTCGAATGAACCGGTAGTGGTTGTGGAATAAAAAGGGTACATACTGACAAAAATAATTTTGTCATATTCCTTTTGACGCACCTCAGCCCAAACATCTTTTAACAAGGGGCGCCAGTAGCGCATGGCCGTATAAACGGTAAAACGGTGTTCCGTACTTTTACCAAGCAACCTGGTAAGCGCCTGCGCCTGCTGTTCGGCCAGCTCATTTAGCGGTGTTTTACCGTCCAGCTTTTGATAGATGCTTTTGCTCTCTTCCAACCGGCTGGCGGCGATTTTGCGGGCCAGAAAATGACGAAACACAGCCGGCGCCGGTATATCGATGATAGCCGGATCGCGAAAGATATTGGTTAAAAAGGCTTCCACCTCATTCAGGCTGTTCGGCCCGCCCATATTTCCCAGAATGACGGCAATGTTCATCCCATCACCTCACACTGTCCGGGAAAATTGCGGTTGATTGGCCGATTTCTGCATCAGATAGGCGTCAAAATTCATGGCAATATTACGAATGAGCAATCGCCCGGCTGTGGTTACGGTAAGCCGGTCCGTTTCCAATACAATCAATCCGTCTTCTTCAAATACATGCAGGTTTTTCAGGGCATCGGCAAAATGTTCGTCAAAGGAAATGCCATATTTGCTTTCAATATCGGTTTTTTGCAGACGAAAATTGCACATCAGCTCGGTGATGACCTCGCGGCGCAGTTGATCTTCTGTGCTTACTTCCACACCGCGCATGGTGGGCAGCTGCCCGGCGTCCAACCGCTCAAAATAGGGCGCAAGCCCCTTTTCGTTCTGAACATACAAATCCGACAACATACTGATGCTGGAAATCCCGAAGGCCAGAAGGTTTAAACCGGAATGTGTGGAATAGCCCTGAAAATTCCGGTAAAGCGTACCGTTTTGCATAGCAAGAGTCAGCTCATCCTGCGGTTTGGCAAAATGATCCATGCCGATGTACACGTAACCGGCGGCGGTCAGCGTTTCGATGCTCAGTTTTAACAGATTTAATTTTTCTTCCGGGCCGGGCAGGGTATCCGCCTTTAGCAATTTTTGCCGTTTAATCAGATTCGGCAGGTGAGCGTAATTAAACACGGCCAGCCGGTCGGGATTGATATCGATGATTTTTTCCAGCGTACGGGCATAGGATTTGGTATTCTGGAATGGCAGACCGTACATCAGATCGATGTTCATGCTGACAAAGCCCAGTTCACGCGCCCAGTCGATAGCCCGCCGGGTGATATCTTCGGGCTGAATGCGGTTCACGGCTTCCTGCACCTGCGGGTCAAAATCCTGCACGCCCATGCTGCCCCGGTTAAAACCGATTTCCTGCAAGGCCTGCATATGGTCAAAGGTAAGCTCGCGCGGATCCAGTTCCACGCTAATTTCAGCTTCCGGCAGAAATTCGAAATGACTCTTGATAATGGTACCTAACCGCCGGATTTGCTGCGGACTGAGATGGGTGGGGGTGCCGCCGCCCCAGTGCATCTGCAATACCTTCCGGTCATTACCGAGATAGCTCTTAAGTAATTTGATCTCCTTTTCCAGATAGTCGATGTACTGGTCCACACGATTTTTATTACGGTTGAGCAACATATTACAGCCGCAATAATAACAAAGTGTGTTACAGAACGGTAAATGGAAATAGAGCGACAACTCTTTTTTAGCGACATTCCGATCCTCATTTTGCAGATGCTGAATGTATGTGTTTACATCCACACCGTTATGAAAATACGGTGCAGTGGGGTAACTGGTGTAGCGCGGTCCCGGACGATCGTATTTTTTTAACAGATCTATGTTAACGTCCATTTGTTCTCTATGCATGTTCTGCCTTTTATTTTAATTGTAAACGACTGCTGATTTCCCGCACTTGCTCGACAAGATAGTAAACATTGTCCAGCGGAATGTCGGGCAGAATGCCATGACCCAGATTAAATACATGCCCGCTTTGTCCGGCAAAGGTTTCCAGAATTGTACGCACTTCTTCTTTAATAATTTCCGGACTGCCGTACAGAGCGGTTGGGTCCAGATTGCCCTGCAAGGCCACAGCCCCCCGGGCCAGTTCTTTGGCTTCTTTGATGTCGGTCATCCAGTCCACGCCCAGCACATCGGCGCCGCTGTCCAACAGCAAACGAAAGGGCGCGATACCGCCTTTGCTGAACAGGGTGACGGGTACGCCGCCTGGTTTTAATTTTTCAACGATTTGGCTCATCCATTTACCGGAAAATTCCATAAACAGATGCGGGGGCAAAATGCCGCCCCATGTGTCGAATATCTGGATGGCCTGCGCGCCGGCGTCAATCTGCATTTGCAGGTAGCGCACTACTGCCTCGCTTAGTATGCTGAGCACGGTTTTCAGGAATTGCGGCTGGCGAAAAACCAGTTCTTTAATGAAACGGAAATTTTTAGATGGTTTGCCTTCCACCATATAGGTGGCCAGAGTAAACGGCGAACCGCTAAAGCCGATTAGCGGGGTTCTGCCATTCAGTTCGCTGCGAATCAAGCGCACCGCCCGGGCTACATAGTTTAGTTTTTCTTCCAGTCCGTTTAACGTCAGATTCTGCAAATCCGCCTCGCTGCGCAGCGGCGCTTCCAGGCGCGGTCCTTCTTTTTCGCGAAAGGTCAGGGTTTGGCCCATGGCCTCGGGAATAACCAGAATATCGGAAAACAGAATGGCGGCATCCAGGCCAAAACGACGGATGGGTTGCAGGGTAACTTCCGCGGCCAGCTCCGGCGTTTTACACATGGTTAAAAAATCGTGTTTAGCGCGCAGTGCGCGATATTCGGGCAAATAGCGCCCGGCCTGGCGCATCATCCAGATGGGCGTTCGCTCAAGCGGTTGCCGGCGGATAGCCTTTATGTATAAAAAATTAGATGGGTTCATTTATTCCTCGCAAAATAATCCATTAAAACCTGCAGTAAATCATCTTCTGTACTTTGGGACGGTAAAATATCTACCATTAATCCGGCCTTTTCCACGGCGCGCTGCGTAGTCGGACCGATGACGGCCACAGGCGTTTGAGTTTGCCTGATGATTTCCAACATGTCCCGGCCCAGCAAATCCACAAAAAAGCGAAAGGCCGACGGGCTGAAAAAGGTCAGTGCGTCCAGTTCCCCGGTCGCAATCTGTCGACGCATACGTTCGCTATCCAACTGGTCATTGGGCAGCGTGCGGTATGCTTCTATTGTAGTTACTTCCGCGCCCAGCTTTTTAAGGCCCAGGGGTAATTCACTGCGTCCAAGATTGGATGTGGGCCAAAGGACTTTTTGCCCCTTCATGTTCAGCCTATTAAATTCCTGCAATAAACCGGCCGCCGTAAATTTCCGCGGGATTAAATCCGCTTTCAGGCTGTATTGGCTCAACGCTTCAGCCGTCTTTGTACCTACAACGGCGATGCGCAGCGGAAGATTCCGCAGGCCAAAATTCTGCGCCCGATCCATAAAATAGCGCACGCCGTTCGCGCTGGAAAAAGCAATCCAGTCAAAGCGATCAACGGACTTTAAAATCCGGTCACAGTCTGCCCAGCTCTGTGGCCCTGTAATTTTAATAGTTGGAAACAGCCTCGCCTGAGCGCCGGCGGTTTCGATCTTTTGAATAAATGCGGCCGCCTGCAGGGCGTCGCGCGTGACCAGAATTTTACGATTAAACAAGGAAGCGGTCACGGCTACGGTTCCTGTAAAAGGTCCATTGCACCACGATCAATCATCATTTTGGCCAGGGTTTTGCCGATAAGTGCGGCATCCGCTGCTGCGCCGGCAAGGGTCTCTTTAATATGCACGGTGCCGTCAAAGCTGCCCACGAAGCCGCGCAGCGTCAATTGGTCTTCGGTCACTTCGGCCAGCGCGCCCACCGGAAATTGGCAGCCGCTGTCCAGCCTGCGTAAAAATGCCCGTTCAGCCAAAGCGGCCTGCATGGATTCAGGCTCATTAAGGGCTTGAACGATATCGAGTAATTCCGGTTCATTTTCACGGATTTGCACGCCTATGGCCCCCTGACCGACCCCGGGGATCATTTCATCCACAGAAAAAGGATAAAACCGCACGTCCTTCAGCTCCAGCCGTTTAATAGCCGCTTCGGCCATGATAATGCCATCCAGATTGTGTTCAGTTAATTTACGCAAACGGGTGTGAATATTACCGCGCAGGTCGGCGATTGTTAAATCCGGGCGTAAAGCGGCCAATTGCGAGCGGCGGCGGATACTGCCTGTAGCCACAAGCGCCCCCTGTTTTAAGTCCTGCACCGGGCGGCCGTCTTCCGTTACCAAAACATCGCGCACCGGTCCGCGTTGCGGTACGGCGGCCAGCATAAGGCCTTCGGCCATGGTGGACGGTAAATCTTTTAAACTATGCACGGCCACATCGATTTGTCTGCTAAGCAATTTATCTTCAATGGTTTTGGTGAACACGCCCTGTCCGCCAATTTGGGTCAAAGAAGATTTTTGATCCTTATCGCCTTCGGTTTTAATAATAATTTGTTCAACCGGTAATTGAGGAAACTGCAGTTGCAGCAATCCTGCAATGTGGTTAGCCTGCCATAAAGCCAGAGCGCTGCCGCGCGTGCCGATGCGAATTCGATTCATAGATTCAGCCTCCGTCCATGCCGTAAATTTTTCGAATCATTTCCATTCCCCGGGTGTGGTCGCCCGAATTCAGCGTGCTTTGCTTAAGAAAACTGATGTGCCGATGCAGAATTTTGTTAAGAATGCTCTGCGTTAAATATTCCACCTCTTCAAGCCCTTCCTCGGGCAGGCGACTGTTTAAGCGGGCCAATTCGTTTTGGCGCAGTGTGTCGAAATAGTGTGTTAGCTGTTCAATAAACGATCCCAGAGAATGCACTTTGCACCATGATTCGTACTCGCTGACCATTTCATCCACAATTTCCAGCGCGGTCGGAATTTCTTTTTCCCGTTTTTTTAGATTAAGGCGTACAATTTCTTGTAAAGCGTCCAGGTTGTACAAATAGACATTTTCGATTTTTTGTACGGACGGCTCGATGTCACGGGGAATGGCCAAATCGATTAAAATGATCGGCTGGGAGCGTCGTTCATACCCAATTTTTTTCATCATCTCTCTGGTTACCAGATAATCACTGCTGGACGTAGCTGAAATAACAATGTCGCATATTTGCAAAAGCTGCGGCAATTCTTCCAGGGCGTGAGCACTTCCACGAAATTTTTCGGCTAAAGCTTCGGCTTTGGAGAGCGTACGGTTCGCAATATGAACTTTGCTAACACCTTTATCCAGAAAATGCAGGGCGGCCAGCTCGGCAGTTTCGCCGGCACCAATTAATAGCACACGTTTACCGCTTAAATCGCTAAATATTTTACGTGCTAACTCGACACCGGCAAAACTAACAGAAACAGCGCCATTGGATAAAAAAGTTTCATTACGAATACGTTTCCCTGTTTGTAAACCGAATTCAAGCAATTTATTTATCAGGGCGCCTGTGGATTTTAGTTCATGGGCCAGCTGGTAGCCATCTTTTACCTGGCCCGTTATCTGAGGTTCACCAATAATTTGTGAATCCAACCCGGAAATGACCTGAAAAAAATGGGCCACGGCTCGTTCACCGGAATAGACAAAAATATGCTCATCGCTTACAAAAAGATCTGTATTTTTTAATTGGTTAAGCCTTTGGCGAATTTGTTTTTGAACGTCTTCGGTCAAATGGCCGCTAAAATAAATTTCTGTACGGTTGCAGGTGGAAATAATCATGCAGCCATCCAGAGCATATTCCGAAATTAAAGTCTGGATTACCCGTTCCTGTTCAGTGCTGTCCAGGGCAACCTGTTCACGAATGGCAACCGGTGCTGTTTTATGTGAAATACCGATTAAATAGATAGGTATAATACTATTCATGATTTATAACTAAAAACCTTTTTTAGAAAAAATGATGGAAAGAGGTCGAAATATTTGACACAACCATACCACCAACCAGTAAGATTAAAAATGCAAGTAACGACAGCCAGGCCATACGTCTGCCATACCATCTTAGTATTTTAGATAAAAAATAACCCAGTACGTATATCAACCACAAAGCATCCAGCATAATTACTTTAATATCCGGTAGCCAAAAGGTTCCCAGAACTTTATTGGCCTGAACATGACCATGTATAATTCCAAAGCCTAAAAAAATAATGCCAATAACCACGGCCTGGATACTCATTTTTTCCAGATATTTCAAAGCCGGTAACTGCTGAAAGATAACCCCGAAACGATGTTTTTTTATGCTGCGTTCCTGCAGGATATACATCAGGGCGTAGATAGCCGAAAGAGCAAGCGCCGTATAGCCGATGATAGTCATGGAAACATGTAGTACAAACCCAGGATTTTTTAGCAAGGGATTCGGGGAAACACCCGGGTTAAGATAGATCAATGAAATTAATTCAACAATAAAGGCAAAGCTTAAAATAAAGAATCCCGAAGCCTTGTTATTTAGCCGTAATTCAATGATAAGATAAACCAGTACAATCGAAAAAGACAGGAATGATAAAAAATCATAAACGGACGAAAAAAGCATTCTGTTTATCGAAAAATGGAACAGGCCCAGATGCAGTAAATGAATCGCAATTAACCCCGTGAGCAACCATGTCGATCGTTTTGCCAGACGCTTGTTCGTCCCCAGAAAAACAGTATAGTAGAAATAGGTAATTCCCAGATATAAAAGGGGCATTAAGTAACACCCCAGTATTCCCAAAGCTTTCATTTAAGTGCCTTATTTAATTCAAATCTAATTATGGAATTTACTTTTATTTACGAAAGAATACAAATATAGAATTTCAACTCAGCGGGCAATATCGCATCGGATTTTAAGGATCATTAGATGCAATAGAATCTTGTCTTTAACCCAATAATTCAAGAATAAAATTAATTCAGTGGACACGAATGCAAAAAAATGTGGAAAACTGAATATAAAAATCTGTTTTCTTTTGCTTTTTTCCACCGTAAATTAACGCTTTAGTCAAAGACTAAATATAAAAATACTACACTAATTATAGTTCTTGAGAAAGGAATTGAAAATGGCTGATAAATCTTTTAACGCATTTGAGATGGCTCAAGCCCAGTTCGACAAAGTTGCCGATATGATCGGCTTAGATGAAGCAAGCCGCGACCTGCTACGGAATCCGATTCGCGAATATCATTTTAGTATTCCGGTACGCATGGATGACGGTACCACTAAAATTTTCCGCGGTTTCCGTTCGCAGCACAACGATTCCCGCGGCCCGGCCAAAGGCGGTATCCGCTTCCACCCGCAGGAAACCATCGATACGGTACGCGCCCTTTCTATGTGGATGACCTGGAAAACAGCCGTAGCCGATCTGCCCCTCGGCGGCGGTAAAGGCGGCGTAATCTGCGATCCCCACAACTTAAGCCAGCGTGAACAGGAACAAATATGCCGCGGTTGGGTTCGCCAGGTGTACAAAAACATTGGCCCCAATTCCGATGTACCGGCTCCGGACGTTATGACCAACGGTCAGCATATGATCTGGATGTTGGATGAATACGAAGTACTTACCGGCAAAAAACAGCCCGGCCTGATTACCGGTAAACCGGTTGGTCTGGGCGGTTCGCTCGGTCGTACGGAAGCGACCGGTTTTGGCGTGATTTATACCCTTCGGGAAGCGCTGAAACATTTAGAGATGAAACCGGAAGAAACCACGGCCAGTGTGCAGGGTTTTGGCAATGTGGCTCAATACGCCATCCGTAAATACACGGAATTGGGCGGCAAAGTAGTTTGTGTTGCCTGCTGGGATCAGAATGACCAGACTTCTTACACCTACAAAAAAGCGGACGGCATCGATCTGGATGAACTATTGGGCATCACCGACCGTTTCGGCGGCATCGACAAAGCCAAAGCACAGGAACTGGGATATGAATTATTAGACGGTAACGCTTGGATTGAACAGGATGTGGATATCCTGATTCCGGCTGCCATCGAAAATCAGATTACAGGCGAAACCGTAAACAAAATCAGCAAACAGGTTAAAATTGTGGCCGAAGGCGCCAACGGACCGACCACGCCGGAAGCGGATAAAGTATTTCAGGAACGCGGAATCTTTGTAATTCCCGACTTTCTGGCCAATGCCGGCGGCGTAACCTGCAGTTATTTTGAACAGGTTCAGAGTAATATGAACTATTTCTGGCCCAAAGAAGAAGTGCTGGAAAAACTGGATCAGAAAATGACTTCCGCCTTCTGGGATGTTACCAATCTTTCCACCCGTAAAAATATTTACATGCGCGACGCAGCTTATGTCATTGCCATTGACCGTGTTGCTTCCGCCTGCAAAACCCGCGGTTGGGTATAATTTAAATTATCTGTCTTCTATTACAGACCTTACATAAAATCCGGTAGCTAATCCCTACCGGATTTTTTCGTCTTTAAAAAAAACGGATATGCTATGGAACATTCCCTTAACCCTTTAGACAAACTTATAGATACCTTAGACGAACGGGTAAAAGAACTCAACTGCCTGTTTGAAGTGGAAGAATTACTGCGCGAAAGCGATTTGGAAGTGGACGAAGTTTTAAATCGTATTGTG
>JANTHG010000065.1 GCA_024762535.1 Calditrichaceae bacterium | reverse complement strand
GGTGGTTGTACCTGGCAAAGTTTGACCTATGAAAATCAACTTAAGCATAAGCAGCAAATTGTGGCCGACTCTCTGCGCCATCTCGCCGGAGAAACGGAAATTGATGTGCAGCCGGTTTTGCCCTCTGCAGCGGATTTTGCTTACCGTAATAAAATGGAATTTTCTTTTTCGGACCGTCGTTGGCTACTGCCTTACGAGTTGGGTGATGAGAATATCAGCCGGGATTTTGCCCTGGGTCTGCATGTGCCCGGAACCTTTGATAAAATTATTCAGGTTGACCAATGTCTGTTGCAGAGTGAGCGCGCCAATCAGGTACTGGAACTCGTTAATCAGTATGCAAGAGAACACAATTTAACCCCTTACGGTATCCGTTCACATCAGGGCTTTTTGCGCTTTCTTGTTATTCGCCAAAGTCGCTATAATGGCGAAATAATGGTAAATATCGTTACTTCGGAAGAAAAACCAGATGTACTGCAACCACTGGCTCAAAAACTGGTTGAAACGTTTCCCTTTGTTACCAGTGTGGTAAATAATATTAACAGCCGTCCCGCGCAAATCGCCATGGGTGAAAAAGAGATTGTACTAGCAGGGGATGACCATATTGTGGAAAAACTGGGAGGTTTTCTCTTTAATATATCCGCAAATTCCTTTTTTCAGACCAATTCGGCTCAGGCTGAACGTTTATATGAAAAAGTTTTGCAGTTTGCCGACATTCAGCCCGATGAAATTGTGTGGGATTTGTATGCCGGTACTGGCACTATTAGCCTCTTTCTCGCGCAGCAGGCCAAAGAAGTTATCGGCTTTGAACTGGTGGAAAGCGCTGTAGCGGATGCGGAAAAAAATGCGGAAGAACACGGTGTACACAATACCCGGTTTGTAGGCGGTGACCTGCTCCATAAATTGCGGGATACCAAACCCAAACCGGATGTACTGGTCACAGACCCGCCGCGTTCCGGTATGCACGAAAAAGTAGTACGCTATATCGCAGAGATGCAGCCCGGGCGGCTGGTGTATGTTTCCTGCAACCCAACTACGCTGGCGCGCGACCTTGCGATTTTGAAGGAACAGTATCGAATCGAAGTGGTACAACCGGTGGATATGTTTCCACAGACCTACCACATCGAAACCGTAGTTAAATTAATCCGAAGGTAAAGGTTTTACGATTTGATTCGAAAGTTAAGTTTTGACGAAATTTTCAGTAAACGGCCTGCTTTGCAGGAATTGAAAGAAATGGAACGTTTGCCCATCTATGCGCTGGTGGAAAATATACGCAGTATGCATAATGTGGGCAGTCTGTTCCGCACCAGCGATGGCGTGCGTCTGCAAGAACTGATTTTAAGTGGATTTACGGCCCGCCCGCCGCGTAAGGAAATTGATAAAACAGCTCTCGGTGCTACAGACAGCGTCCCCTGGGAATATGTGGCTGACCCTTTACCAAAAATAAAAGAGCTTAAGAAACAGGGCGTTCAGATTGTTGTGGTGGAACATACCAGCGCAAGTATTTCGTATGCGCAGGCGGACTATTCATTTCCTCTTTGTTTGATTATGGGTAACGAAGTGGACGGTGTTTCGGAAGAAGTAATTGCCGAGGCCGACCTGGCTGTGGAAATCCCCATGCTCGGGTTAAAGCAATCACTGAATGTTTCGGTAGCTTATGGTATAGTGATGTACCACATCGTAAGCAGGTATCTGAATGAATATCCTGAGCCGGCTTGACATAATTGCAAGCAACCGGTAAATTTACTTTTACATTTCTGCATAGTAACGGGGAAGAATATGCCCGAAAAACAAATTTATATTTTGGATAAAGAACCTGAACAGGCAATTGTACTAAATGAATTATTTGCTCAGGATCAGCTTGAAGCAAAATCACTACACTCTGTTTCCGAATTAAGTGATCAAATTAATTCCGAATCATTCTTAATCTGTCTAATCGATTACCCTACTCTCTTAACCGCAGAAAGGGAAGAAGTAGTTAACGCTTTCAGACAGTTAAGAAACAATGAATTAATTGTATTTAATGTGCCTGAAAATGCAAGCAAACGGTTAGCCTTTTATGATTTAGGTGCCCACCGTGTCTATGATTTATCCCATTCTCTCGAAGAAGTGTATCACAGTGTTTCCTGGATGCTTAAAATTACCGATCAGGAAGAAAATACCATACGTCACTCCCACGGCCGACTGGAAGATATACCTCTCGAAGTACTGATTCCTATTATTTCTGCTGAAGAACGTTCGGGTGTTTTAACGGTTCATTCTCTAGATAGCAGTGGTAAAATTTTCTTTTTCGAAGGTAATATCATTGATGCACGGATTGGCTCTCACAACGGGGCCTCGGCCTTATACCATATGTTTTTATGGAAAAATGGAACTTTTGCCTTTGCTACTACTTTGGATATCAAAACAAAAAATCAAATTGGTTTAAGTAATTTTGGCTTATTAATTCGTGCAAAACAGTGTCAAAAAGATTTTGAATACAAATTGGAACGGTTGGCTCCACCCAATAGTATTATTCGCTTAAAACGAACAGGCGATCTGGCCGCATCGGATATTAAAATAGATTCTGCCTTTGTTCGCTATTTAAAACGCCCCCATCGCTTACATGAAATAATTGAAAATCCTTATTATCTTGCATGCCCGGCTATAGATAAATTAACTGAACTTAAGGATAATGCATTCCTTCAGATAAATGAACCGATAGAAGCGCCCTTAATGGAAAGCTCTGAAAATGGCAATGACGAAGGTATTAAACGTTTTGATTTGACGGATGCTGAATTTGAAACATTCCTTTCAAATTTATGCCTACAGAATGAAGATCAGACTAAATTGATAGTTTTGAGTAATCTTACTCAGGCCCGAATCGATTTTATCGTTTCTCTTGCCGGTGACTATAAATCCGGAGAAGGCGAAGCCTTCCTGGAAGTTGGTAAAGTTCTACTCAATGAAAAACTAAACCTTTATCTTATCGGTTTGGAACTAAATCAACTGGCAGCCGATGCTATAAGTAAGATTTTTGGTGGGATGGCTGGTTATATTTTTATTTTAGATACCCGGGAAACGGATAAATATGAATATCTAACCTATGTGATCAATCAGATATTAAATGCAAAGCCATTGCCCTCTGTTATTGTTGTACAAAACTTATTGGAAAATCAATCGATCCAATCTGTTCGTCAAGAATTCCAGGTCCCGGAAGAATTAACATGGATTAAGGATACCGGTGATATTAAACAGATATTATTATCGGTTACATCCTTTGAAACAGATGAAGAAGAAGAGGATGAAGAGTTCGAAGAAAGTTTAGAACAGCCAGAAAAGGACTTGGTTCAGGATACCGATACGAAACCGGAGGCTGAAGAATGAATACCATTGTTGTGGTGACTGAACGCCAGGAAGATTTTACACTTTTTACAGCTAATTTTTCCCACCTTCCGGTTCATTTCAGCTGGAATACTTCTATGCAGGATGCATTGGACGAATTTTCATTTGAACAACCTTTTATTGTATTTGTTGTATCAAGAGATATCGAACAATTGCAAGGTTGGGTGCAGGTATATGATTCTTCCAAATATCAAAAGCCACTGGTCGTATTTACCGGCAGCTTAGAATGGACTGAACGAGATATGTTATGGCGGTCGGGTGTTAGCGATATTGTTGAATTACCCCGATCCAAAAAGGAATTGGAATATATTTTAAATGCATTTATGGTTGGTGCCGTTTCTTCCGGAAAAAAAGATAATGAAATGCAGGGTCGGTTACAGGACCTTTCTATAACCGATATAATAGACACTTTTGATAAAAGCTCGCGCAGTGGTTTTGTTTTAGTTGAAAATGATACTCAGAAAGGGCAATTAGAATTTTATAACGGAAAACTGGTTAATGCCACTCTGCCCGAATGCGACCCCCTCGAATCAGTGTGTGTAATGGCCACATGGGAAGAAGGTGTTTTCTTTAGTCGTTTTGATAGAGATAAACATAAAGAACGCATATTGCTTGATAACGATCAGGTTATCCTTGAATGTAAAAATTATAAAAAATCATATAAACAATATCATAACCAGCTTCCGGAAAAGACAACTCCCCTTTATACTGATCCCGATTTAGCTTATGAAGAGTTTGGACCGAAGGATCGGAAAATTATGCAGCAATTTCGTAATGGATTGAGCCTGGAAGATTTTTTGCGAGGATACACAGGAAGCTTAAATTTTATTCTAAAAAAAATCATTTTATGGCTTGATCGTAAATGGCTCCTAACTGAGGATGATTTCCGATTGCTTAAGGCCCGTCTCAAAGCAGAAGAACGACGTTCGGCAATTGGTAAATTATTCGATAAAATCTTTCCCGGAAAGCCAGATCACGTAGCTGAAGACACTCATCTAAATCGGGAAGTTGAAGAAGAAGAGTTTATGAGCCCGGAAATTCGCTTTCCCTCTTTATATTGCCCGGAGATGGAACCAAATTTACAGAAACGTATTTGGGAAATTCCTATTGTTGTGACTTCGGATCGAGAAGAGGAACTACTGTTACAAGGTTTGGAAGTTAGGGAATATCCGTTTTTACGTGATATAAAAATAGTGGAAAAGGAAACAGATGATGCCTTGCTGATGGTTTACATCCTGAACAAGGCACTGTCGAAATCATCCTTAAAAGATTTTGATCCCTTGTTGCGTAAAGCGCCATTTGTTCTCATTTTGTTTGAATCTGAAAATGCATTGGTACAGTCTGTAATAACCCGAATAGGGCTACGCTATGAATTGGATATATTCTTTTTGTCATCCAAACCTATAGAAGATGATGGTGACATAGAAAGCCTGAAAAGTTTAACAACCATTCCAGTTGAAAAATTGGTTTTATTTGATAGTTTGAACAACCAAAAACTAACTCAAATACATTGGAAAGCACAGGAATTATTTGCTGCTTCAAACGAGGCAGAAAACGTAATCAGCGACTAACTTCGCATTATTTTCTTTCCTTAAAGCAATCGGCCTGATCCTACAGGCTGATATCTAAAAGTGCACTAAAAAAACAGGTGATGGTATGCGCGTGTCATTTTTATTTCTCTTTCTTTTTTTTGCTCAAACCGTATTCCCCCAGGATACAACTTTTCTAAGGTGCATAATTGGTTCGGCTTATTTGGAAAACCAGTCGTACCATGCTTTACAACGTATCTGTGATGAAGCAGGCGGCCGACTTACAGGCTCGGAACAAAATAGCAAAGCCATGCAAATCTGGGAGTCACAATTGCGCGGATTAGGCGTTCAACCCCAACGAGAGACTTTTACCATGCCCGGCTGGGTGCGCGGTAATGACCTGGTGGAAGTGGTGGATCCTTTCCGGCACCGGCTTAAAGCGGTAGCTCTCGGTTATGTGTCCGGACAACCGGATTTGACCGCGGAACTGCTTTATCTGAATTACGGTCAGTATACGGATTTTGACAATACCCCGGTTGCCGGTAAAATAGTGCTGGTTACTTCCGAACGTCCCAAAACAGGCAAGGCGCTGATGCGTTTTGAGATTATCCGTTTGGCCCGGCAGCATCAGGCGGCAGGCGTAATGTTTATAAATACCAAAAACGGCGGAATCAATTTGGCCGGAACCGCCAGTTTTAAAGGTAATTGTACGAACATTCCCGCTTACAGCCTGAATCTGGAAGAGGGACGCTGGTTGCGGCGTTTGCTGCAAGCCGGAAAATCCGTGCGCATGCATATCCGTACAGAGTCTTATTGTACACCTGTGCAGACCGCTAATATGGTGGTACGTTTTCCCGGAGAACATCCTCAAAAAATTGTGATTGGCGCCCATTTCGACAGTTGGGATTTATCCCAGGGTGCTATTGATAATGGCATTGGCACAGCAATTCTTTTTGACCTGACACGCCTGATTCATACTTATTTCCCGAAAAATAAATATACCATTGAGTTGGTCTGGTTTAATGGAGAAGAACTGGGCTTATTTGGTTCCAAAAATTATATTGCCAAACATACAACCGATTCTATTCGCGTAATGATAAATATGGATATGACCGGTAAACCGACTGGCTTTAATGCTATGGGTCGGGATGGACTAGTTCCCTTACTTAAAAAAATAAATACGCAGTTAGGTGGTATGGCGTTGGAAGGTGGCGTGATCAACTCCCCCTGGACGAACAGTGATCATATGCCGTTTATGCTGGCAGGTATTCCAACCATAACTATGACGGCACATCTCGATAAGGATCAGGGTCGCTATTACCATTCCATTGGCGATAGTTTTGACAAGGTAAAAAAAGAATATCTATCTTCAGCTGCTGCGGTTACAGCGGTTCTGGTGCGGGAACTGGCCAATAATTCCTCTTTTTCGGTAAAACGGTTTTCCGAAAAAGAAACGCAGCAAATGCTGGTACGCTTTAAATTGGACGAGCGGCTCCGCAGGCAGGGGGAATGGCCTTTAGAAGATTGAATATTGTAACCGGATAGATTGTGTTAGAGCTCCATCTTCTGCGCTGGCAACCCAAAAGCGCCTGCGTGGAAGTCGATTAGATCACAAAGTGTACGGATATTGATAGGTATATTAAACTAAAGATAATTGCAGGACGAGTATTGTAATAGAAGATTAATTACAGGGATGGTTCGGCATGATTAAGGGACTTTTGGGATTTGTCTGGATCGCTATGCTGCTTATGCCGCAATCGTGGCATGGCGTGCTGGGCGAAAGCAATGCTGCGTTTCCGGCCATGGCCAATCCCATTGAACAGGCCGATAGTCTGTTTAGCGCCAACCATTTTAGCCCTGCTTTATTTTCCTACCGACAACTCCTAGATGAAAAATCCTTTAACCCAACTTCGGAGCTGTTGTTCAAAACTGCTTTTGCCGCTTACAAAGCCGGGAATTATTCTTACAGTAACCAATTATTTGAAGAATTATTTCGTGAACAGCATTTTCTGCCCGAGTATAGCGCTTATTTCTACATTAAAAATCTTTGGGAAGTAAATCCAAAGCTGGCTGTATCAGAAGCGGAACACTACATTGCTCAATATAGAAAACATGCTTTTGCGGATTCGCTGCTGGTGCCGCTGGCAGAATTTTTTATGAAGAGTAAAAAGTATGGGAAAGCCCGTAGCTACTATTTAAAAGCCCGCGCCCGGGGTGTGAACCGCTTACGTAATCCCGAATTTTTAATTGCAGCCGCGGAAGCGCTTTTTAAGGCAGGGAATGTAAAAGGTGCGCAAAAGGCGTATCGTCAAATCATAAAAAAGTATCCTTCCAAACCGGAAGTTCTCAGTCTTGTGGAACGACTGCAAAAAAATATGCCTGCCTTTGTTCAAAAAGAACGATTCAACTGTTTAAATGTATACATATCCAATAAAAAATATAAACAGGCGCGCCGCAAACTGGAACAGTTTATCAAACAAAAACCGGATGCCAAACAGTTAGACAAAGCACGCTTTCTGCTAACCAAAATCTATTATTTACGTGGTTCGTATAAAACCGCTTTATATGGTTTTAAGAACATGCTTAAACAAGCTCTGGGCACACCCGAAGAACCGCATATCCGCATCTATCTGGCGCGATGTTACCGCAAATTGGGGATAAGAGGCAAAGCGATTGAGGAATATCTGAAATACGCTAACCGCTTTCCGCGACGGCGTTTGGCGGCTGAAGCGGTTTGGAAATGTGCCTGGCTGGCAGAAGAGCAACATCGTCCGCAGGAAGCGCTACGCTATTATCATCAGGTGTACACGCGCTGGCCACGTAGCGAATTTGCTCGCGAAGCCTGTTTTAGGGAAGGATTTACCTGGTATCGACTCGGTAAATACAGACGGGCCGACAGTGTGTTTACGTATATTCGTTTTAAAAATGGTCCCGATGCGGAAAAAAATCGCGCCCAATACTGGTCGGCTCTGTGTCGCGAAACCGTGGGTGATAGTATAACCGGTAAGCGCTTACGAGTGGAACTGGCGCGCAATATGTGGGACGATTATTATACAATGCGCAGCTATTTACGCCATAAAACCTTTTTGGACAGCAGCGAAGGATATGCCGACAAACTGAATAGCGCTAAAAATCCCTTGCTATATTACGCCAACGGCATCAGTTCCATTTTACCTAAAATTGAAGCGGCCCTGCAGCTTAAGGCCTTGCTTGGAGAATCCTACGGAAAAGTCGCGCTAAATGATTTACGACTCTCTTTGAAAACGAAAGAAGAATGGATTGCCCTGGCCGAAATTTACAAGAAATTTGCAGATTACGGAAAGGCGTACGAGCTGTATGATTTGATTAACCGCCGCTATTTTTCACAGGTATCTTTTGTAGAAAAAACGTTTATGCTAAAGGAACGTTTCCCGCTCTATTATGATGATGTGGTTTTTAAATATAGCAAGCGTTATGGCGTGGAACCCGAACTGATTTGGGCGGTTATGAAACAGGAAAGCAAGTATAAAGCAACCGCGCACTCCGGCGCCAATGCGTTTGGTCTGATGCAGCTTATTCCTTCCACTGCCCGAGACCTGGCCCAACGTATTGGGCGGAAATTTTCCAATCCGCAGCAACTATTTAACCCGGAATTAAATATTCGTCTGGGGGCTTTGTACGTGGCCCAGTTACAACGTCAATTCTCCGGACGGAAGGAACGCATGTTGGCTGCTTACAATGCCGGGCCGCATCGCGTAAAACGCTGGCAAAAACAGGCGGGTGCGGACCAGTTGGATGTCTTTATTGAAAACATCGAATTTGCTGAAACCCGCACCTATGTGCGTCATGTGCTAAAGAATTACTGGGCTTACAAACTGCTCAATGAATCCTATATGAAAGATGATAATGATCTAATATTCGGGCTTGTCGAATAATTTCTTCTGCCTAAGTTGAGCGATTGTTGATATAATCCAACTAAAATAACGTCATTGCGAATAAGAGTCGCTCAATTCAGGTTCTAAATGGTCCCCTTCCAATTGGCGCGGGAAAGCTCAAAAAAACGATCCCTAACTTCCGGCGTCATTTCAAAAAATTGCACATTCAGTTTAAGCCCCAAGTCTTCCACCGGTTTGCGGATGCTTTCTACCAGTGCGTTGCGAACTGCATCCGGAATACCCATCATGGGCAGAGCCATGGCAATATTAGCCGTGTCGCCCTGAACAGCTGCGTCAAATATCATTCCAAGATCCATTAAGGAAACAGCGATTTCCGGATGTTCGATCGGCGTAAGTGCAGCCATTAATTCATCCCGGGTTACAGACATTGTGATTTTCCTCCTTAAATTGTACGGTTAACTATTTTTCTTCATCCCAAACTACAAATAAAATGGCGCCCTCTTTGGACTTAAACGGACCGTGTGAATAGCCCGGAGGAATCAATTGGTACGTGCCCGGTCCGTAAGTGATGCCTTCGATTTCATAGCTTCCTTCCAGCACATAATGTTGTTCTAACGACGTATGGGTATGTTCTTCCATGGAAAAGTTGGCCGGTATTTTTAATAATATGGTTTTTTTGCCATGGTCATACCGTAAAATCTTGCTTAATGTTCCTGTTGGATAACTCTTGGCCGGCTTCCATTCCAAATCGTTGCAATTCACCATTTCTTGTAACATAACCACCTCCGGGTTTTAATGAATAAAACGTGTTAGGTTGCCCTGTTATCTTAATATAACAAAAGTAATGTTTAATTAAAAGAACTTTTGATGACTTTTCTGTTCAAAATTATGCTTCCATGGAAATTTCAATTACTAACAGAATGTAAAATGGATATTCGCAAAACAAGCTTAGTGCCCTTTCTATGCAACAATTGAATTTGGATTCTGTATATTTAAAATCTAAATTGAAACTCTTCATCAATAACAGGGAATCAATATGTATTCAATAAAATGGATTTTAAGTATTGTGATTTTTAGTGGCGTTCTATTTGCCGCTAATCCGCAGGTTGTATACAAGGCAAACTGGGGTAGCGGTTTGGCGCAATATGGTCTGCGTAATGCGCCGGATGCGCGCTATGGCCCGCAAGCCTTTCGCGTAAGCAACGACACTATTTTTATTCTGGATGGACAAAATCATTATCTTAAAAAAATCATCTCCGGTGTCGTTCAGAAGAGGATGACGGTCAGCCCGATTTCCCGTGATTTTTTTGTTCTTTCAGGCAATAGCTTTTCCGTGATATCTGATGAAGGAATAGATGAATATCATAAGAATAAATTAATCCGTCATGTACCGCTGGAACGGGGCCGGATTTTACAATCCACTCTGGCTTTGCCTTCGGGTGAAATGAAACTTCATTTTTCTAACGGTTCTCAAAAACAGGTATTTGACGCACAATCTCTAAAAAAAAGCGGGAAGGAAATACGAGTTCGTCGCGTAAACGCTTCCCGCGGTGAACTGTCAGATGCATTTACAGGAAACCTTCTTTTTGGTATGGATATCGCAGATAAAAATCTGGCGAGTATTCGCTATCTTGGGAATGATAAGCAGGGCCACCTGTATATTGAATTGGAGTTGTTTGTACGTCAGGTACCGTTGCTGGTGAAGCGCGAAGTTCATGTGATGGATTCGTTAGGAACCACCCTTGCCGTGTATGCGATTCCGTTGAATAATTTTGCGCTTATCTTTCGCGATTTGGAAGTAAGCATCGATGGTTCGTTGTACCAACTGCTCGAAGATGCCAATGGGCTTCGTGTGTTAAAATGGAAATTACCGAACTTAAGTCCCACTAAAGGGCCGGCTATTCTGGAATTACCACAATTGGATTTCGTGAATCCGCCTGAATTACCCAGCCCGGAGCCGGAACATTCCCATCTATTCAAAACGGAAAGTTTACCTGATGTGACACCGGAAACAGCCCTTGCAGTTGGCGACACCTACGATAAGTTGTTCTGGGATTGCAGCAGTTCCAATTTAACCTATGGCCGAATAACGGATTCCTATGGCAATCATGTGGAAACACCGGACTGGCTTTCTGTGGGTAATATACAGCGTGTGCCGTATAAATGGGGCGGATTTAATACGATTGACGGATTTCTCAACGGTATAAGTCAGGGGAAATATGCCGGTGATAAAGCGACGGATTCGGTTTCTCCGGAAGCGGTAGGTGTGGACTGTTCCGGATTTGTTTCGCGCTGCTGGACCCTTCCTTCACACTATTCCACCAGCATGATGCCGGACATTACCAATCCCTATGATAACTGGGAACTGGCTCAGCCAGGTGATGCCTGCCATAAAGTGGGGCATGTTCGGATGATAGTTGCACATGAAGACGATGGTACTTTGGATATGATAGAAGCGGCCGGTTTTAACTGGAGGGTCTCTTACACTAATTACCGCTATTCGCAGATTACAAACTACACACCACGCTACTACATCCACATGGAGGGAACGCCCGGTAATATTCCCCAGCCAACCATTACTTCTCTCAAAGAGAATGCATTATCCGATTTAAACTGGAAAGCAGGCAGCCGATCGTCTATTTATAAATTTCAACTCTATTCTTCCTCAAACGGTGAGACCTGGCAGCCATTGGAACAATTGCCTGCAGATAGCAGTTGTTACCAGGTAGACTTGGAAAACAACCATGCAGCGTATTATAAAATAGTTAGTATTGCCGCTTCAGACGGAAGTACCGAAGGTCTGCCTTCGGATGGATATGGCGTTTATCGGCTGGATGGTAAATCAAAGGTGTTGATTGTAGATGGCTTTGACCGTACCAGTTATTCTGTGGGTAGCTGGCCGCATGCTTACCATAATTTTGCAGCGATTCATGGCCGCGCTCTGGAACGGTTACATATCCCCTTTGATACGGTTCCCAATGAGTCGATTTTGGATCAAACGGTTCAATTAAGCGATTATACAGCTGTTGTTTGGGTGCTCGGCGATGAAAGCACGCTGGACGAAACTTTTAGCGATGCAGAACAGGTTCTGGTAAAAACCTATCTGCAACAAGGTGGAAAGTTATTTGTTAGTGGCTCAGAGATTGGCTGGGACCTGGATAATAAGGGGAAATCTACTGATAAGGCCTTTTATCATGATTTTTTAAAAGCCCAATACATAGAGGATGATGCCGCTTCTTATACGGTAAACGGCGAACCGGGGACCGCTTTTAGTAGCCTCACTTTGCATTATGATGACGGTTCCCATGGAGTGTACCAGGAAGATTATCCCGATGCTATCAACCCGTTAAACGGAGCAGAAACAGTTTTGAAATACGCTAATGGTAAAATAGCGGCTGTTTCGTACAAGGGCCTTTTTGACGGAGGCAGTAAAGAAGGGGCCTTGCTGAATATGGCATTCCCCTTTGAAACCATTTATGACGAAACAGAACGAATAGAACTGATGCAGGCAGTTATGACATTTTTTAACATGCAACCTACCGTGGGATTGGAAGAAAATCAATCCCCTGTAGCAAAGGGTTTTTGTTTATTTCAGAATTACCCCAACCCGTTTAATAATCAAACCCGTATCCGCTATCAAACTCCGGTATCCGGCAGCGCTGGTATTATTGTATTCAATAGTAGGGGGCAACGCGTATTTGAATTAAAGCGACCCGCCGTGCAGCCAGGCATCCATTCCTTTATATTGGACGGAAGCCTTTGGTCAAGCGGGATGTATTTCTATCAATTGTATTTTACCGGTGACAATACTTCTTTTAGCGCGCAGGGAAAGTTTATTCTTCTAAAGTAGCCTTGTCATCCAGAGCCGGCAGGGTAAACGTAAAAACAGAACCGCCATCGGGATTATTGGCGGCCCCAACTGTCCCACCATGAGATTCGGCAATCAATTTACAAATGTAAAGTCCCAATCCCTGGCCCTTATGTTTGTGCTTGTAATCGGATATTCTAAAATATTTTTCAAAAATATGCTCAATCTGTTCTTCCGGTAAACCGGGGCCGGAATCGGATATTTTAAATTCAACGGTTTTTTCTTTAGTTGCTTTTACAGAAATACGCACAGTTCCACCATCCGGACTGTATTTAATTGCATTCTGAATAAGATTGTTCAAAACACGGCGTATGGCCGTACTATCCGCAAATACATTGGGCAGATTGGCAGCAATTTTGGGCATAAATTTAATATTTTTACGATCTGCCTGGACCCAAAGCGCGCGCAGGGTTTCATCAAGCAATTGTTTGAGGTCCAAAGGAGCTTTAAATAAATCGATGGCCTTTTTCTCAAATTGGTACACTTCGCCCAGTTCTTCCATTAAATCAATAATGGAATCCCCTAAGGTGAGCGCGCTTAAAATGATTTGACGCTGCCCTTCGTTTATCTCGCCAAAAACTTCCTGTTCCAACAGTTCCATATAGCCAAAAATACTTTGTGCCGGGGAACGAATATCATGCAGCAACATAACGGAAAGTTCTGCCTGAATTTTACGGTCTGCCGCAAGATGGTATAAGTTTCGTGCAAATAATGTATCCGCACCCTCAATATTTAAAGCTGATTGCTGTGTAATCAGATGGGCTGGAAGGGACTGTGGAATTTTATGTTGTTCTGTAATCAGGTTGATAAAAAGAACCGGAAAGTTTTTTTCGATCGTATGAAGTGTCTGAGCAATTTGCGGATTCAGTTCTCTGGATTGAATTATAAGCAAATCAAAACGATCCTCATCCAGGACTTCGGCGATACGTTTAATATCTTCTATTGGTCGAATATGCACAGGCCATTCTGAAAAAGAAGAATAAATAATTTTCGCCAAATCTCTGTCTTCTGCAAAAAGTAAAATTTCGAGGGTAATTGTTTGCAAATCAGTTTCCTTTAAACTTAGGTTTACGTCGGTCAAGAAAAGCGGCGGTGCCTTCCTTCATATCGTTGGTAGCGCAGCTCATTCCAAAAAAATCTGCTTCAATACGCAATGCTTCTTCTAACGGTACATCCTGTCCACGGTTAACCGCTTGTATTACTTGACTTAAAGCAAGGGGCGCTTTGGTTAATATGGAATTTAAAAGGATCGTTCCAGCTTCAATCAATTCATCTGCAGGAGTGATTTTATTAACCAAGCCAATTTCATAAGCACGTTGTGCAGAAATCATATCACCGCTTAACAGCAGTTCTAAAGCTCGTCCCCGGCCTATTAACCTGGGCAGACGCTGTGTGCCGCCATATCCTGGTATGAGTCCCAAGCCAACTTCCGGTTGGCCGAATCGTGCATTTTCCGAAGCTATGCGTATATGGCAGGCCATGGCCAGTTCACAACCACCTCCGAGTGCAAATCCGTTAATAAGAGCAATAACAGGCTTTTCAATAGATTCAATCAGACCAAAAACTTCCTGGCCAAATCGGGCAAATGTCCGGCCGCTGTTTAAAGATAATTTTTGGATTTCTGAAATATCGGCACCGGCGGCAAAGGCTTTTTTACCACGACCGGTAAGTAGAATACCGCTAACATCATCATTGGTTTTGAGATCTGTAAAAGCTTTTAAGAGTTCTATTAAAGTATGCTGGTTAAGTGCATTTAATTTTGCTTCACGTTCCAGAGTGATGGTAGCTATACGATTGTTCAGAGTAATGGAAATCGTTTGATAGGCCATAAGCAAATATCCTTTGTTAAAGATCCAAAAAATAGAGGAATTATGGGTTTTTTAAACTGTAAAAAACAATATATAAAATAGTTACCCGTTTCGGCAAGTGAAAGCCCAAAATAATCCGCTTGATAAAAGTCGAATCTAAACCCAATACATATTAATGATACAAAAAAATGGAGAGGGATTATTTTCAAATAGTACAAAAGGATTTTTTTAAAAAAAGCAAACGCTAATCCTTTTATCAATCTTTAATAATCAGGCTTACACAAATAAATCCACCTTTAACGGAAAAGCTTAATTAAAGAAATCTCGCTATTGCAAACAAAATTAAATGTATGTAAATTAGCAGTCTTGAACAAAGAGTG
>JANTHG010000064.1 GCA_024762535.1 Calditrichaceae bacterium | reverse complement strand
TTCTTGTTGATAGATGTATTTTTTTCTATTCATCTTTTATTCTCCGCATAATTTGCTGTAAATTTGGCGCGTATTCTCCGCAAGTTGCAATTTTTTATTCTTTCGAAACGGTTTCGTTTGGTCGATGAGGTTTGTAGAGGGATTGCTTCGTCACTTCGTTCCTTGCAATGACGGTAAAAGGGCGTCATCACGAACGACGGAGGAGTGAAGTGATCCCCTGTGGGATTGCTTCATCCCGCATATGCAGGATTTGCATGATGGCGTTTCCTGAGGGATTTGCTTCGTCGCTGCGCTCCTCGCAAGGACGTCATATCAACACTCGCTCGACTTAGGTACACATTATTTTTTCTTCCCTAAAACAATATATGGCTCTATTTTTTTAAGCGTTTTGGGCCCGATGCGTTTCACTTTTTTCAGCTGATCTAATTTAGTGAACGGACCGTGTGTGTTGCGGTAGTTTACAATCGCGCTTGCTGTTTTAGGACCAATACCAGGGAGTTTTTTCAAACGCGCAGCGCTTGCTGTATTTACATTAATACTATGTGGTTTTAAGGAATTTTTTACTTTTTGCACGGAATGCCGCTTGTAGGACTTCTTTTGCGAACCCATATGGGAAACGTGTGGCTGAATGGCCTGTTTTTGGATTTGAGAAGGATTCATTCCACCCGAACCCGCTGTTTGCAGCGTATCCGCAGACAGTGCTTTAAATAAGCTGTCTCTTAAGGAATAATCATACAAGCCCGGATTCTCCCTGTGGGGCAGCGCCCAGCGCAGAATCAGGCTAAGCGCCAGGGCTACGGCAACAAAGAAGAGCGCTTTTTCTTCTTGCGAAGTAAGGGAAAACATAAAACAACTACATTTTTTTTCTCAACACTATGTTTTCGTTATTTGCTGTTGCAATCGTTTTCTGAACCTTACGAAATAAATCATATTGACCGGCAGAGATGGTGCAATGCTTTAGCACATACATTTTTTTGTAGGAAATCAAACCCGGTTCTTCTATACTGGAATAACTCGAAAATGTCGCAAATGATTCGCGATCGGCAATAGATTTGGTAATCGCTTCCACCTCAAAATGATCGCTGGGAAAATGAATTTCCACTTCATCACTAATTTTATAGGGCGCCGAATAGACAATTGGAAATTTGCGTTTAATATCACGATATCGGTCCAATTTCGATACCGTCTGAAAAATTGAGGGTTTAAAAATTAACAACCTTCCGGTGGCAGAGGCAAAATTCTTTTTACTAAAATCAAATTCCATAGAAAAGGTTGATTCAATTTCAGAGGGGTCATCATAAAACAGCGTGTCAATTTGTAAATCCGGTGTGTTTGAATTCAGCCAGCTTTCTATTACACTCTGCATATCCTTTTTATTTGCATCCTTAAAACGACTACGAAAACTTAGGTTTTCATTTCCACTAAAAACAAGTTTGGCATGCCCGCTTACACCACCATCCGGACTGAGCGTGTAGCTGATTTGTCGCTTTAACTGGTTTTGTTGGTACGTACTGGAGGGCGTTTTAATAAATTTGGATGAACCGTCTTTGAATATAACCAGGGCGTCCACACCTTCAATCGAAGGATAAATTTCACCCAAAGGGCAACTACTGCCTGTGGCATCTAACCAGTACTCTTTGCCCTCCTTGGTTTTTACATAGGTAATCATATGGTTAAAGTCCAGCGAAATCAAATTGAGCATTTTTCGTCCACGGTCTTTGGTGTTTACCAACGCTGGATAGGCATTGATCCCCAGAGCATTTAAAAGGGTGGCATTTAAAACCGTCATATCCTTGCAGTCGCCATATTTATTTTTAATGACGTTTTGGGGTAAATGGGGGATTATACCGCTTTCACCAATATTCATGGCAAGATAGTGATATTTTTCCTGTGTATATTTAAAAATTCGTTCAATCTTTTCAGCATCCGTTTTAGCATCTCCCACAATTTCCCTAGCCAGTTTTTTATAGTATGGGTCTTCGTCCTGACCAAAGATATCTTTTATGCGTTTCCAGTAACTTTTGGTTAATTCATTCCAGTTGTCATATTTTAAATCTACCCGAACATACTGAGCCACGTCAAAATAGGGCGGCATATTGGGTTCGGATTTTAATGCAGGAATATTCTTCAATTCCCAAAAATAAATTCTGCTGCGATCTTTGCTGGATGTTTGATTTACCAGATTTTTTAACATTTGTGGCGGATCTAATTCTATGTTGGTCGGT
The DNA here is from genome assembly GCA_024762535.1 of Calditrichaceae bacterium. Lineage (GTDB taxonomy): Bacteria > Calditrichota > Calditrichia > Calditrichales > Calditrichaceae > JANTHG01. Next base: position 12,689 of record JANTHG010000064.1, on the reverse strand, counting down.
GAATAATTCCAGTTGTATTTATATCGAAAAAATATAGTTGGTAACTCTACGGCAAATCGTGTATAGAGTTTGGGAATGGCTGCCTGAACAGGCCAAAGATCGCCTCCGTAAAACGATTCTGTGCGAACTACGGTATATACATATTCTAAAATACAGCCGGGCTCTACTCCTGCAAAAGTGAATTTTACCGATTGATCATCACTAAAAGCTACAAAGTCGGCTTTAAGTTGAGTCGGGTGTAAATCTTTTTCTTCTAATTCAATGACTTCTCCGTTGGGCTTAATCGTTCGTGCATAAAAATTGGTCAGCTTAACTTCCGGATCCAGATAAATGCTAAACGTTGTCCAGTCTTCCGCTTTATCATTAAAATAGAGAATGGCCCGGTGACGGGATTCTTTTACATTCACCTTCCAGTCAGAATCAAGAAAAAGCTGATCTTTAAAGTTTTCATATAAAATAACAGCACCATCATCCGGATAATCTTCCTGCGTCGGCAATTTTTCCCGTCCGGAGAAAGCAAGCATTTCATCGGGACTCAGCTTCTCGCCTCCTGCACAAGATGTAATGATCGTAATAGGAACAATCGCTAACAATAAGAATAAAAGGAATGAACGCATTCCAACCTCCGGGTAATGTTAATATTATGGGTTTTTATTGAAACCAAAGAAAATGAAAAACAGATGTACAATATTAACAAAAATAATAACTAAAGAAAATTTTTTTTATGAAAAGCCGACATTCTTCGGTTAATCACTTGCAACACAAAATTGTGACATAATACGGCTTTTTTTTACCCTGGAATGTTTGCTACTTTGTCAGAAGAAGAAACCATTATTATATTTCTGCTGAATTCTGTTTTCGAGCTAAAAAATTTCATACATTAAACCGGTATGTGTACAACAGTTTTTTTTAATTTCCCGAGGCCTCGTGAAAAAACAAACAAAATCGTTTTCAGTTAAAGGGCAAACCCGCCTGATTCTTCTCATTTTTGTCTTGCTGGCCACACTGATGATTTCCAGCTCCGTTGTGGAGTTGCAGCAAAGCAAAAAAGAGCTATACGAACTAATGGCCAAACAGGCGCATTCGCTTTTGGAATCTTTAATCACAGCCTCACAGAATACCCTGCGCGCCAGTAACTATTTGGATGATCTTGCCAGGCAGCGTTTACTGGATAATGCCAATCTCATCCGTCAGCTCTTTGAACAGGGAAGACTAACTAACCGGATGCTTACCAAAATTGCATCGCAAAACCATATTCTGCGTATTCATATTTTCAACAACAAAGGCCAAACGTTATTTGCCAGCTACAGACCCACTTCAAAAGTAAAAGAAGATCAAGGTAACCCACAGCAAATGTTAGAACCCCTTTTTAAGGGCGAAACCGATACTCTGTTGATTGGCTATAAGGTGGCCCGCAACCAAAACGGATACCGTTTTGCCGTAGCTCTCGCTGCCCGGAACCGTTCGGCTATTGTTTTGAATGTGGATGCTCACACGATGCTTAATTTTAAACACGATATCGATTTTGGCGCCTTAATCGGGAAAGTAGTGCGATCCAATTCAGAAATTTTATACATGGCACTCCAGGCCCCGGAACACATTCTGGCCGCCTCCGGGAAAGTAAGTGAATTGGAAGCCATCGATCAATCATCTTTTTTAAAAACATCCTTTGAAGATTCTACTTTTGCAACCCGGCGCATTTCATTTTCGGACATGGATGTTTTTGAGGCTGTACATCCCTTTTCTTTTATGGGTGAAACCATTGGCTTATTTCGTATTGGTTTATCTCTAAAACCTGTTCAGGATATTAATGAGCGAATATATCGCCGTCTTCTGTTCATCACACTTATTTTAATTGTTATCGGATTTATTCTGTTTGTTTATATATTTACGCGTCAGCGACTGAATATTCTGCAAAAACAATATGACGTTGTTGAAACCTATTCCGGTAAAATCATCGACAATGTAAGCGATGCTATAATTGTATTTGATCGACAAAATGGAATTTCCGTAATTAATGGTGCTGCCGAAGAGCTTTTCGAAACAACTCGTCCGCGCCTGATTGGAAAAACAATACACGATTTATTTGAAGATAAAACTTGTTTGTCGTTGTTTGAAGAAACTTCCCGCTTAAAACAGATCAGCTGTAAAATTGGTTCCCAACGTAAGGTACTTTTAATTTCTAAAAGTACCTTTAAGGATGCAGAAGCTAAGCTCAACACGGTTCTGGTTATACGTGACCTCACCGAACAAAAGCAAATGGAAGAACAATTGGAGCGCCAACAACGTTTAACGGCCATGGGTGAACTGGCCTCAGGTGTCGCTCATGAAATTCGAAATCCTTTAAATACAATTAGTACCATTATACAGCAATTGGATAAGGATTTTAGCCCGGTTTCCGAACAGGAAGAATATCATAAATTAGCACACCTGGTCTTTAGCGAGGTAAAGCGAATTAATGAAACCGTTCAGGACTTTTTACGCTTTTCCCGACCCGAGCCAATTCAGCCATCTTCTTTCCGTTTTTCTGAATTCATCGATGAACTGAAAACACAGTATGTACCGCTTATGCAAAAAAAGAATATTCAATTTTCCACAAAAGTGCATTGGGATGGTGAGGTATTTTGGGACCAGAATCAAATGAAGCAAGTGTTCATAAATATTTTACAAAATGCCCTGGAAGCAATAGAGGAGAATGGTCACATCTCTCTTATTACCAATGAGCCTGATGCCGGTTTCCTTGAAATTACAATAGAAGATGACGGCCCCGGCATGCCGGATAATGTACGCGACAACATTTTTAATTTGTATTTTACCACCAAAGCAAAAGGAACAGGAATCGGCCTGAGCATTGTACAACGGATTGTTTTTGAACATGGAGGACGCATCCATATCGAAAGCACACCTGGCTCCGGTTCTGTTTTCACCTTAAAGCTCCCCATTCGCATTAACTCAATGTAACCTCTCTCCGACCGTACGGTTGAATCCTCCGACCAACCCGACGATTCTAATATATTGCGTTTCTTTTTCTACATCCTTGTTTCTTATTGTTTATATTGAGGTTATTGCAATCCTTTTGTTTTTGGCACAGCACTTGTATTAAGAAGGGTAAAAGTAACCACTAACCAACACAAGGAGTCACATCATGAAACACTTACTCATCTCAATCAGCCTGATTGTTTTTCTTCTGGCCAGTACTTCCTTTGCACAGGATTCGTTGCAGGTTCAGAATCGGAAACAGTTCCGTCAAAACAAACAACAACATTCATTAATGAAAACCCGTCAGGGTCAGAGTGTAAAGGGTTTTATTGACGAAAACGGCGACGGCTACAACGACAATGCACCGGATGCAGATGGTGACGGTATCCCCAACGGAATGGACCCGGATTACACAGGTGCCAAAATGCACAAAGGCAATGGATCCAAAGGCTTTGTTGACGCAGATGGTGACGGCATCAATGACAATGCCTTAGATGATGACGGCGACGGCATCCCCAATGGGCAGGACCCGGACTTTGTTCGTCCCCAGGATGGCAGCGGTCGCATGAATGGACAGGGAAAAGCCAAGGGCAGCAAAGGAAATGGAAGCGGCATTGGTAACGGTACAGGTATCGGATCCGGTTCTGGCAGCGGTGATTGTGACGGCACCGGCCCAAAAGGTAAAAGAGGCGGAAAATAATTAAACGTTAAGTGAACTGAGTTCACATCTACCAGCACCCGGCTTTCCTTACAGGTAGGCCGGGTTTTTTTATACTTTGTGCCCGACCGCTTGGGCGAAGTCCCGACCCTTTCGTCGCCATCTTTTTCTTTCTTGCAGCACAAACAGGCCTAACTCTTTAAAAAACAAAAGGGTTCTTTTTTGGCACTATTCTTGAATAGAATCAAAGAAAACATTAAATCGTTGTTCAGGAGGGTTCATTGTGCCAAAGCAAAAAACAAAATTCAACGGACGGGCTTTCACCAGCCTATATATTTCTTTTTCCGGAATCATAATGGTTTTGTCCGGAATTATTCTTTATATCGCACCGGCAGGTCGCGTAGCCAAGTGGTCACGAATTTATATTCTGGGAATGGAGAAAGCGGACTGGCAGGCTGTTCATACTATCTTTACTTTTATCTTTATTATTGCCGGCATTTTTCACCTCTGGTACAACTGGAAACCACTTGTATCCTATTTCCGGCATAAAATACAGCAAAAAGTAGTTCTACGTAAAGAGTTATTTGCTTCCTTTTCGGTTACTTTGTTGTTGTTTATAGTAACTCTGTTTAATATTCCGCCCTTTAGTAGCGTGATGGAACTGGGTGAGTACTTTACCGAATCCTGGGCTACAGAACAAACGGAACCACCTGTACCCCATGCCGAAGCTATGACATTTGCTGAACTGTCCAAGGCCATTGACCGGCCCGTAGAAGAACTATTGAATTCACTTAAAAATGAAAATATAATTGCAAAAAAAGAAGATGTTTTAAAAGACGTTGCTGAAAGGCACCATATAACTCCCATGGAATTGTTCGCTAAAATGAAAACAGTAAAAAAAGCATCTGCCTCCTCTCCCTATGCCGGAAGGGGCCTGGGACGTAAAACACTGGCAGACGCCTGCAAGGAGCTGAATGTAAAACTTCCCAAAGCTTTGCAATCTCTTCAGAAAAAAGGGATTTCTGCGACAGCAGAACAAAGCATTAAAGATATCGCTGATCGGGCTGATGTTGCACCTCTCGATATCATGGAAATCATTAACCCTGAAAACAAAGGATTGTAATCATGAAATACTTCGCTTTTTTTAGCCTTCTGGTTCTTTTGGCAAATAGTGCGTTTACCCAGGTAACCACTGCCGTGGAAATTTCTTCCTATGCGGATGACAACTTGTTTCGCTCGCCGGAACCCCAAAGCGACCTTCTATCGGATATCGGAATTAAACTGAACTATGAACCTCAAAACAGCAATATCAATTATTATTATAACGGTGATTTCTTTTCATACCAGAATAATTCCTTACGAAATTTTTACACCCACAGTTTAGGTGTAAACGCGTTTAACTCTTTTGGTAGAGATAAAAAACAAAACTTCTACTGGGGGGCGGATTTAACGCTGCGCCTGAATAACGACGAATACAACTATTATAATTACAATCAGTTTTTTGCTTATGGCACTTTCCGCTTCGACCTGGATTGGGCCTTTTTGAAAAGCGGTTATAATTTCCGCTACCGCGGCTATTCCAATTTGCCGGAACTTACCAACTATCGTCACTTTCTTTTTTTACAGCTTAACCGATCATTTGCTACACGTACTACCATTATCTTAGAAGCCGACCTTGGCTATAAATCCTTTGCCGGTCAGGATGCCTTTTTTGAATCCCGCCGCGGAATGGGACGTCGCATGGATAATACAACCACCACATCTCCCCAAATACCCAGCCTAAGCCAGGCTGTATTTTTAGCGCGGATTAGTCAATCCCTGCATCCCAAACTGGGCCTGTTTGTACAATATCGCAAACAAATCAGCTTAACCAGCCAAACCAGTTTTGTTAATTCCGATGGTTATTACCAGGACGAAGAGCTTTTCGATGATCCCTTCAGTTATGAAAGCAGCGTTTATTCGTCACAGCTCACCTGGATGATGCCCTGGTCTATGAAACTGCAGTTAGGCGGAGCATTTGCCTCTAAAAGTTACATCAGTGAACTAGCTTACACTTCTGCCGAAGACTCTGTGGCGCAAGGCGGACCTCGTCTCGATGACCGCAGCAACTTGTATTTAAATCTCAGTAAAACCGTACACTTTAACAAAAACTGGTTAGAAGCGCTTCACTTTAACCTGAATTACAGCTATATTAAAAACACATCCAACAGTTACTGGTACGATTACAAAAACACCATTTGGGGCGGAGGCATTCAATGGAGCTTTTAATGCACGCAATCAAAATCCAAACGAATGGCTTTTGCATAAAGACGGGATACGCACATGTCTGAATTCCGAATTTTATTAATCGATGACGAGCCGGCGCAGATAATTTCCATCACTTCGTTTTTAAAACGACGGAATTACACCGTTCTTTCTGCCCATTCCGGAAAAGAAGGCATGAGCATCCTGCAAAACGGCAATGTAGACCTGGTGTTCACGGATTTCCGGATGCCGGACATGAATGGAATGGAGGTTTTAAAAGCAACAAAAGCCTTTAACCCGGAAATCCCTGTTGTTGTGATGACTGCATTTAGTGACACAGAAGACGCTGTTCAGGTCATGAAAGAGGGTGCTTTTGATTATCTTTCCAAACCGATTAATTTAGACGAACTGGAAACCCTGGTTCAGAAAGCCCGTGAACGCACCTATCTGGTATCCGAAAATAAACTGCTCAAAGAACAATTAAGAGAAAAATACCGTTTCGGCGCCATCATTTCTCAAAGCGGAAAAATGGAAGAGGTCTTAAATACCGCCGGACGGGTTGCCCAAAGTAAAGCCACGGTTCTGGTTCGCGGTGAAAGTGGAACAGGCAAAGAATTAATCGCCAAAGCCATCCATTATGCCAGTCCCAGAAAAGACAAACCCCTCATAACGGTAAACTGCGCCGCTCTAACCGAAAGCCTGCTCGAAAGCGAATTGTTTGGCCATGAAAAAGGATCCTTTACCGGCGCTTCGTCCCAGCGCATCGGCCGATTTGAACAAGCGGATGGCGGCACCCTGTTCATTGATGAGGTGGGTGATATTGCTCCACAAACCCAGGTTAAACTATTACGGGCCTTACAATTTGGTGAATTTCAGCGTGTGGGCGGGACAGAAACAATTAAAGTGGATGTGCGCGTAATTACTGCCACCAATCGCAACCTGGAAGAAATGATTGAAAGCGGACGTTTCCGTGAAGATCTGTTTTACCGGATTAATGTGGTAACCATCGAACTGCCGCCCCTACGCGAACGCAAAACAGACATACCGGTTTTAATCCGCCACTTCATCTCAAAATACGCCTCAGAAAATAGCAAGCCCATTTCCGGCATCAGTAAAGAAGCACAGGATTACCTGATGCGCTACCATTTTCCCGGAAATATTCGTGAACTGGAAAACATCATTGAGCGGGCCGTTGTGATGACCCGGGATGACGTGATTACTACAGCAGATTTACCTGCAGGGCTGGCCGTTTCCACAGAAAAAGATATTTTAGACCCGTTCAATTTTTCCGATCCCTATCCGGATAAAGTAGCTGCCTTTGAACGCGCTATGATTGAAAAAGCCCTGGAAACCAAACAGGGAAACCAGAGCCGTTCGGCTGAATTACTTGGCATTTCTGAACGCCATCTGCGTTCACGAATGCAAAAATTAGAAATCATAAATACGCAGCGCCATTTTTAAAAAGAGGTCCAGGATGAAGAGATTTTACAGCCTGCTTATTTTGGGATTGCTTGGTCTTTTTATTTTCCCCGTAAATAGCCAGGCACAAGACAGCACCAAAGCCCATGTGGGACAAGGGCGGTTTTTTGTAGATAAAAACGGTGACGGCTACAACGATAATGCTCCGGACGATGACGGCGATGGCATTCCTAATAGCCTGGACCCTGACTGGCAAAAGAAGCACAAGCATAAACGCAAAGGCAAACCCGCACGCTTTATCGATTTGAACGGTGACGGCATCAACGACAACATGGCTACCGGCCGTGCTAGGGGTATGAAACGTAAACAATTAGAAAAACCAGGTAATTCTGGTTTAGATGGAAAAAACAAAACGCTTAAACACCGCCGGCGAAAAAATCACTGAGTTTTTCGTTGATGAAAGCATACGGTTTCACCTGCTTCTGGTAAGCCGCTTCGACCCATTCATCAATATGCTGATCCAGCTTCATTTGCCGGTTGACCCGGTCCCGTACTTTGGCCAGCAGGATGAGCTTCATTTCGCGGGCAATGCGCTTTTTTCGCTTCTCTTCCAAACGCCCGTCGGACTTCAGATTCTGGTAGTACGTCTGAATAGTTGTATGTAATTCATCCAAACCGCTTTCTTCAAGCGCAGAGGTCATTACAATGGGGTTGGTACTTGTATCTTCTGCCGACATTTTTAAATGCAGCACATATTCCACTTCTGCTTTTACTTTGGCTGCATCCTCCCGATCGCTTTTATTAATGATAAAAATATCTCCGATTTCCATCACACCTGCTTTAAGGGCCTGAATTTCATCACCTAATCCCGGGACCAACACCAAGAGCACTACATCAGCCATTTCAACAATATCAATTTCGGTTTGCCCCACGCCAATGGTTTCAATGATGATAACATCAAATCCGGCGGCATCGAGCACTTTAATCACATCGCCGGTTGCGCCTGCCACGCCGCCCAAATGCCCACGCGAGGCCATAGACCGGATAAACACACCTTCGTCTGTGCTGTGCCGCTGCATACGCAGACGGTCTCCCAAAATGGCGCCGCCCGAAAAAGGAGAGCTGGGGTCCACAGCAATGACCGCCACCTTTTTCCCCAGTGCCCTTTCCCGGCGAATCATTAAATTTAAAAGCGTGCTTTTACCGGAGCCGGGGGGGCCGGTCAGACCCAAAACCACAGCATGGCCGCCGTATGAATACAAATCATCTACCAGCGTCTCCCGGTCAGGATGGTCATTTTCAATCTGTGTGATAGCCCGGGCAATGGCGCGGGTATTTCCTTTTAAAACGTCCTGTGCAAGCGGAATCACTTTAATTTCCTTTCAACTATTAAAACGCTTTACCTTCAATGCGTTTAACAACCACAATTTCCAAAATTAACATTATGATAGCGAGACTTACAAACAGATACCACAATTCCTGTCCGGTTCGCGCCCGAAGGATGGATTGAACCATCTGTTCACCCTTTAAAAGAAATGAATCTCCTTTAAACCGCTCAAATCGGACATACGGTTTCCGGAGCTCAGCGGATGACACATTTACCGCAAAAGCGCCTACCACCTTTTCGTTAGTCCTCAGCCGATAGTTGCCCGGCGCAATGGGCGCCTGAAGCGCAACAGAAAGACCGCCTTCAACAGCCTCACCCGAAACAGGCAGAGCTGTCTTTTCCTCGTTCTTCCATAACTGCAAGGGCTGATCCAAACGTAACCCGGGCAGGATGATGCGCATGTTTTGATCAACCGTGCCGGTGCGCATTGGTAGGGAAACGCTGCCCGCCATCATGAACAGCCGGTGTAGAGCCGGCACAAACAGACCGTGCATGGGTAAATCGTTCCAACCATCTTCCGGCGCCGAACCCCAGATATACAGAAAAGAGCGCCCCTGTTTGGTGGCATACCGGCTTAACAACGATGAGCCATTACGTAATGTAAGCAAGGATTGCCCTTGCGTGGCGAGGGATATATATTTGTAAATGCGCGGCTGTGAAATATGCGCCTGCTTACCTTGCGCCAGGGGATTAAAAAAAATCTGGTTTCCTCTTTTTACTGGCATAAGAAAATAACTTCCATCTCCCGCAGCTTGCTGAATTGCACCAAGCGGTTCACTGCCTACCAGCGCTGCGGCCAGCCGATTGGAATATTCTGCCGGTGCGCTTCCGGGAAATAAAATAAGACTTCGTCCGGTTGACGCAAAGCGAACCAGTGCATTCAGGGTTTCGGCAGAAAGAAGCGGTGGATTGTAAAGAACAAGCACATCGGGCGGTTGCTCCAGGCGGGTGTTCAACATGCGGTACGGTTTAATCTGTATCTGCAAAGGAGAGCGGTCATTTAATGTGCGTAAAGCTGCCCGAAGGGAGGTAGGCAAAGCATCCGCCACAACAGCAATCTTTAACACGCCACTGACATTTACATGTAAAAACCGGATATTATCCGTGGGAAGGTCGTCGTTATCCAGTTCCACGCGCAAAGGCAGCACGCCGGCACGCTCCGGTACAAACACCAGCTTTGCGTTTACCTGGCCTCCGGCCGGAAGAGTTAAGGCCTGCATTGCCAGCCGTTTCTGTCCGTTAAATAAATGCACTCGTGTTTCCATGGTTTGCTGCGCATCATTTCGCAACGCAACAAAAACGGTCAATGGTTGACCTTGCTCAATTAGCTGTTCGCTTACATAAGCGCTGTCGATGGCCGCATTCCAGAACGGTGTTTCCGCAAGCACGGGCACACGCCATAAACGAATTTTCGGGTTGAGTTTCTCTATAAAGGACTCCGGCAATTCAGCTCGATTCAGTTTAAAGTCGCTAATCCAATAGAGCTCTTTGTTCATGTTGGGATACAACTTAAACGCCTTTTGTACCGAACGAAACACCGCGCGGAAATCGGGACTGCGTTCTGTTGCTTTTAAATGACGCAGGAATTTCAGATTATTCAATTCCAAGGGTTGAGGATTGTTTGACGGGGCAGATGCTTTCAGTAAAAAAACATTGTCTTTGTCGGAAAAAGTGGATAAAATAGATTTCAGTTTTTTTTGAGCGCTGGCAAAAGCGGACTTTAAGGCCGAAATACGTTGCATGCTGTAGGAATCATCCAAAACAATCACAGCTGTAACCTGTGCCCCCTGCCCCGGAATCAGAGTGGTTTGCACCGTTGGCCGGGCAAAGGCTAACACCAGAAACACAATAAACAGGGTGCGCAGGGCAATCAGCAGCAACTGGTACAGCCGCAGATGACGAATGCGTTTGCTTTCCAATAGCTTTAAAAAGCGCAGAGAGCTAAAGGGAATCGTTTTGGTGCGCCGCTTGTTCAGCAAGTGCAAAATAAGCGGAATCGCTGCTGCCGCCAGGGCAGACAACACCATACTGTTTAAAAAATGTATCATTAAAATAGTTCGCTTTAACCTGGTTTTTATACCTAAGCCCGGCAATGCCGGCCATTTAGTTATTTTGCTTAGGTTGGGGCCAAATTAAGATATATTTGAATTCCATACAACATCAGCTTTTGGGAAACAAAAATGAACACTCGTTACGCAGAACCCTATGAAACCCTGGCAGATATTTACGATCATGTTATGAACCATGTAAATTATAAACAATGGGCGGAATACATTCGTAGCCTGTTACACTTTGCTGACGACTCGGAGCGTTGGGTGGCAGACCTGGCCTGCGGAACAGGCAGTTTTTTACGCAGCCTGCGCTTCAAAGGTCGAGTGATCGGCTGTGATCTTTCTGCAGCCATGGTGCACAAGGCATCGCTCAAACAGGTTGCCGGTTTACAGGGCTGGCTGGCAGCCGATTTTACCCGCCTTCCGTTTAAATCGGATTCCTTTGATGCAGCGCTGATTTTGTATGATTCGATTAATTATCTCCTTGCCGGTGATGAAGTATCACGGCTTTTTAACGAAGTCGTGCGCATCCTAAAACCGAAGGGTCGCTTTATTTTTGATGCAGCCACTCCGTTTGTTTGCGAAACCGCTTTTCGGGATTATGAAGAAAAAGATGTTTCCCTGCCAGGGTTCCCCTATGTACGGCGCAGCTGGTACGATGCGCAGGAGAAAATTCAGTACAACCATTTTTCCATTCAATTCAATGGCGAACAGGTAGAAGAAACGCATCAGCAAAAAATCCGTTCGCTGCGCGAGTGGCGGCGCCTGATTGCGGACAGTCCTTTGCAACTTGTGGCCGTGTATGGGAATTTCGGCTTTAAGCCGGCGCAAAGAGATGCGGAGCGTATTCATTTTGTGTGTGAAAAGAGGGAAGAGTGGTAAGAAATCGTACCGCATCATTACGCATTGTCCTGAAATCTGTAATAATGGTTAAAAGAAAATCCTTACTTCTGCCTGATTTTTTTATTGAACAACTTTAATTGAATGGAATCCCAACTTATTGTAAATTATTTTCGTTTGGTTTAGCCGCAATTTTTAGAAAGCCGTGAATGATTGAATTCTACAACGTCGATTTGGATATCGACCAAAAACCTATTTTACGCAATATTTCCTTTCGGATTTTAAAGGGCGAGTTCGTGTACCTTGTAGGCCCCAGCGGTGCGGGTAAATCTTCGGTGCTGCGCTTGCTCTATATGGACCTCTTTCCGGACAAGGGCACGGTTATTATCGACCGCTACAGCTCCGCCAAAATCAAAAACAAAGAAATACCCTTTCTGCGGCGCCAGCTTGGCGTGGTGTTTCAGGATTTTAAACTTTTGCCCGACCGTAATGTGTTTGACAATGTGGCTTTTGCACTGCGCGTTACCGGTGTGCGCAACAACGAAATTAAACGGCGTGTACTGCGCGTTTTGGCCGAAGTTAATCTGGCTCATAAACGCAACCATTTTCCGAATGAGCTATCCGGCGGCGAACAGCAACGCACCGCCATTGCCCGGGCCATTGTGAATAACCCCATTATCATTCTGGCCGATGAACCCACAGGAAATTTAGATGCGGCTACGTCGCTGGAAATTATGGAAATTCTGGATAAAATTAACAAACAGGGAACAGCCGTATTTATGGCAACCCATAATACCGAACTAATTCAACACTATCCGGGACGGCTCATCAAATTAGCCGCCGGCGGGATGGACAAGCGATGAGTTTTTCCTTTTCCCTAAAAGAAGGCTTAAGCGGATTTAAACGCGCCCGGCTGGCCAGTTTTATTACCATCACCTCCATTGGCTTTGCCCTGCTGCTCATCGGTTATTTTTTACTCTTTTCCATTAACATTAAATCCTGGGTTAGCCAGCAACGGGCACGGATGGAAATGGAAGTCTTTTTGGAAAACACGCTCAGCTCCAAACAGGGACAGGCCTTAGCCAACCAAATCAAGACTTTTAACGGCGTA
>JANTHG010000063.1 GCA_024762535.1 Calditrichaceae bacterium | reverse complement strand
TATATTTACCGGAAGAACCGGCGTTTCCCGGTGATTCGACAAATACGGCAATTATAATTGGACCGGAATCCGGTTTGGCAAAAAGTAGTGATACTAATTGGAAACTTAATATTAGCCTGAAAAATGAAGACTATTGGGATACCCAAAATATTATCGGCATTAATTCTGACAACAGCGTAACAATACACGAACCGCCGCATATGGGTGATTTCTGTGCTCTCTATATGCCGTCTGATAAAGGAAATATGGCCCAATTATTAAAGGATCCTTTTAAAAATGATCACGAAGTGAAAACCTGGGATATGCAAATAGCAACTCGTGCTGTCGGTAAACCTCATACTCTAAGCTGGAATACCAAGATGTTGCCTCAAAATGATGTGTATCTTTATCTGGTAGACGATCAAAATGAAGCAATAATAAATATGTTTAAGGAAAAATCTTATACCTTTCATCCACATAATGGGAAAAACAATTTCAAAATATACGCTTCAAAGGATGAAACATTTCGGCCGCAAATTGTACCATCTAACTTTGTTTTAAAACAAAATTATCCTAATCCATTTAATCCGGAAACGACAATTCGTTTTGGTGTTCCTGCATCCGCACAAAAAGCACTTACAACATTAACCGTATATAATGTGTTAGGTGAAAAAGTTGCAGTAATATTTAGCGGCAATTTAAAAATGGGTTTTCATGAATTTAAATGGAACGGAAAGAATATGTCGGGCAAAAATGTTGCTTCCGGAGTATATTTTTACAAACTTAATTCAGGGAAAACTTCAATTCTGCGGAAAATGGTTTTAGTCCGCTAAAAAGAGCTCTCAATCAAAGGGCCGTTGGGAAATCCTGACGGCTTTTTTTATATCTTGCAAATTTCCTCCCTAAAAAGCATTGTTAATTTCTTCTGTATATGTTAAATTAAAGACTACGATAATGTTGGTTTCTGCTAAATCAGTAGAACTTCTTACTAAATAATAAAGGTTTATTGTATGGCATATTTAAGTAATTCAGAACAGGATATAAAGGCTATGCTCGATGTTATAGGGGTTAAAGACCTGGATGCATTGATCCCTAATATTGCAGATAATTTAAAGTTTAAGGGTGAGCTTTCAATACCTGCTGCTAAATCTGAGTTTGAGACAGACAAGCTGGTTTCAGGCTTAGCTTCCAAAAATCATAACTTTGTATCTTTCCTTGGAGGTGGTTCGTACGATCATTATGTACCGGCAGCTGTAGAAGAAATCGTTTCCCGGCCCGAGTTTTATACTTCTTACACGCCGTATCAGCCCGAGGTAAGCCAGGGTACCTTGCAAGCCATGTACGAGTTCCAGTCAATGATTTGCGAATTAAATGGAATGGATGTTACAAACGCATCCATGTACGAAGCCGGTTCTGCTTTAGCAGAAGCTATTTTGCTGGCCGTTTCTCATACAAGAATGAATAAGGTTTTGCTTCCTTCCACATTAAATCCCCGTTACAAAGCTGTGGTGCAAACCTATGTGGAAAATTCTGAAATTGAATTGGTGGAAATCGCTGAAACCGGTTTTATTATGGACGAGAATGATCTGGAAGGGAAGTTTACAGATGATGTAGCTGCTGTAATTGTACAACATCCCAATTATTACGGCTTTCTCGAAAACATAGAAAATATAGTTGAACTAAATGAAAATAAAAAAGCATTAATCATTCAGGTGTACGACCCGATTTCTCTTGGAATCCTCAAAACACCGGGTGGGTTTGGTGTAGATATAGCTATTGCTGAAGGTCAGGTATTAGGTAACCCACAAAATTATGGCGGCCCGTATGTAGGGTTGTTTTCCGTAACAGAAAAGCTCGTGCGGAAAATGCCAGGACGTTTGGCTGGCATTACAACAGATACAGAAGGGAAGCGCGGTTTTGTCCTAACCCTGCAAACTCGTGAACAGCATATCCGGCGTGAAAAGGCCACATCTAATATTTGTTCAAATTCCGGCCTTTTAACGATATCTGCAGGTGCCTACCTTTCTTTGTTGGGAAAACAAGGAATGGAACGAGTGGCTCAGCTTTGCGTACAAAAAGCACATTATCTTGCCGAACGTCTATCTACCATTAAAGGAGTTTCTTTGGCATCCGAGGCACCGTTTTTTAAAGAATTTACTATTAAACTGCCCATAAATGCAGCTGAAGTAATTAAAAAAAGTCTTCATCATAATATGTTTGCCGGAATAAATCTGGCCAAAAGCGGCCACCCCAATCATCTACTGATTGCAGTGACCGAAAAACGTACCCGCGAAGAACTGGATTTGTTCGTTTCGGTACTGGCTGACATTTTAAAATAGGAATTAATTATGCCCAAAGTACTGGTTGCCGACGATAATCTGGACATGCTGGAAACACTGGATCGCATTTTTTCATTCTATGGCTTTGATGTGATTCGGGCTACTGACGGAAATTCTGCCATCGAACAAGCTAAAGCTGCCAAACCGGATTTAATTGTCTTAGATGGAATGATGCCCGAAATGGACGGATTTGAAGCCTGTCGGATTTTAAAGTCCAGTTTAACTACCAGTGATATTCCGATTGTATTTCTTACGGCCAACTACACGGACCCGGAACAAAGGGTAATTGGTTTGGAATTGGGTGCTGATGATTATATGCTAAAACCTTTTAATTCCAAAGAACTGGTGGCTCGAAGTAAATCTATAATTAAGCGTGCACAATTGCTTAAACTACTTAAATCCGATAATGAAAAATTAAGTATAAAAAATGAACGTATTCAGGAAGAGTTAAATATTCTTCAGGAGCAATCCAAGTCCATGGAAAAAGATTCGTTTGTGGACCCTGTGACCGGGTTATACAGCCTATCTTTTTTTGAAAGACGATTGCATGAAGAATTCCGTCGTGCTCAACGCCATCATACAGATCTTTCACTCGTTATTGTCCAAATCAACCACCTGGATAAACTGGCAGAATCTTTTGGACAACAATTGGGAAATTATATTTTGATGAAGCTGGCTAACAGCTTGTTAACCCGCACACGGACAACGGATATTTTATCCTATGCCCGTGATGCTAAATTTTATATTATTCTACCGGAAACAGACCAACAGGGTGCTTTTTTGGAGGCCGAACGGATTCGTGTTACTCTATCTTCCGTCGATTTTACTTCTGACGCAATGTTTGAAACAGATATTTTACCTAAACGAAAAATGAATGATTTAAAGCAAATTAGTTTTAATGTTGGTGTTGTTTCCTTGCCCGAGAATATTGGCCCGGAACAAACCGAAGAACAACTGTTGAACTTGGCAAAAGAAGCTTTAAAAACTTCTATCCGCCAAGGAATTAATAAAACCGTAGTTTCTCATTTTGATGATAATGCTTCTCAGGAGTCCTAATGTATACAAAATTAATATTTGAATTGAGTAAAGAAGGCAGAGTCGGCCATGTACTTCCCACCCCGGATGTCCCTGAACACGACTTGAATGATTTTTTCCCGGAAACAATGTTGCGCAGCCAACCGGCAAATTTGCCACAGGTAGCAGAAAATGAAGTGGTTCGCCATTTTGTTAATATTTCACTCTTAAACCATCATGTGGATAAAGCTTTTTATCCATTGGGCTCTTGTACCATGAAGTATAACCCGAAGATAAACGAACGACTTGCTTCATTGCCCGGGTTTACCGCACTTCATCCGGATCAACCGGAAAACACGACACAGGGTGCTTTGGAATTAATGTATAATCTGCAAGAATATTTACTGGAAATCAGTGGTTTTTCAGGAATCACTTTACAACCGGCTGCCGGTGCGCATGGAGAACTGGTGGGCTTGCTGTTAATTCAAAAATATCATAAAATGAAAAAAAGGACTCGAAGTACCATTTTAGTACCCGATTCTGCCCATGGTACCAATCCCGCCAGTGCGCGTATTGCGGGTTTTAAAAAAGTTGTATCCATTCCCTCGGATTCCGAGGGTCGTGTTGATATGGAAATCTTAAAATCTCATGTAAATGAAGATGTCGCGGCAATTATGCTAACCAATCCGAGTACACTTGGGATTTTTGAAAATCAAATTGTTGAAATCCGGGCTTTGATGGATTCAGTCGATGCTCTAATGTATATGGATGGAGCTAATATGAATGCTTTGTTCGGGATTGTACGCCCCGGTGATCTGGGCTTCGATGTGATGCATCTGAACCTGCATAAAAGTTTTTCGACACCACATGGTGGCGGTGGCCCAGGTTCCGGCCCGGTTGCTGTAAACGATAAATTAAAAGAATTTTTACCCGTGCCTATTGTAGTAAAATCAACAAATGGTTTCTCTTTAAAAGAAGATTATCCAAATTCGATTGGAACTGTCCATTCCTTTGCAGGTAATTTTGGTATGTATGTGCGGGCATTTACATATTTAACAATGCTAGGAAAAGAAGGAATACCGCAAATAGCGAGACATTCGATTATCAGTGCAAATTATTTACGTAAACGTTTGAGTGCTGCATACGAATTGGGTTACAATGCACCGACCATGCACGAATTCGTCCTTTCGGCAGAAAAACAGAAGAAAATGGGGGCCAAAGCTTTAGATATTGCAAAACGTTTACTCGATTATGGCGTGCATCCACCTACCATTTATTTTCCTCTTATTGTGAAAGAGGCAATGATGATTGAGCCTACAGAAACGGAAAGTAAAGAAATGCTGGATTTTTTTGTGGATGCCATGTTGGCAATTAATAAAGAGATTGAAGAAGACGCCGAATCCCTGCATAAGGCACCTTTTACTACACCGGTTAAACGGTTAGATGAAGCGGGAGCTGCACGAAATTTAGATGTGAATTTTTTTAAGAACTAATATTAAATCGGAGCCCTTGTATGGCCGCAAAAGTGTTGATTGTAGATGACAATCCCCATGTATTGAGATTGCTGAATATCACGCTAAGTAAAGCAGAAGAAGGATATGAAATCATTCAGGCAACGAATGGTGAAGAGGCTTTCGAAATTGCTAATAACGAAATGCCGGATATTATTATATCAGATGTAATGATGCCCAAAATGGATGGAATTGAATTATGCTGGATGATTAGGGAAAATTCAAAACTACCATTGGTTCCGTTCATCTTTTTAACCTCTTTTGAAGATCAGGAAACAGCAATTAGAGGCTTTCGTGCCGGTGCCGATGACTATTTAACAAAACCCATAAACCGTAAAAAATTATTAGCTCGTACCAAAGAACTGCTCAGTCGTCAAAGCAGCCTTAAACAAATTGAACATAATGCAGAAGAACGAAAAGGATTTTCCGGAGATTTAAAAGACCTTTCTATTGTTGAACTTGTACAGATGTTAAATCTAAATAAGAAATCCGGTTTATTACAAATTCAAAGCGATGAATCGGGTAAAATTTATTTAAAAGACGGGCATTTATGGGCTACTGAAGTTGGAAACTTAAAAGGCGAAGAAGCCTTTTATAAACTCGTTGCCAAAACCGTCGGAACGTTTGTCTTTGAAATAACTGAAGTTACAGAAGAGCGAAATATTGAAAATTCGACTATGAATGTAATAATGGAAGCCTGTCGAATTATGGACGAAACGCACCACCGGGAGGATAATTAATCGGTGGAAAATAATTCTTTTAAAGATTTAATCATTATTGGTGCCGGACCAGCCGGATTGCGCGCTGCTGAACTGGCCTATAAAAATGATCTGGATTATATCGTGCTGGAACGCGGATCTGTGGGGCAGCATTGGCGTGATTTACGACCGAATATGCGTTTACTTTCTCCTTGCTTACCTCAACGTGACTGGACCAGCATTAGTCCTGATTTTCCTATTTGGAAATTTCCTGTAAGACGACCTTATTGTTCGGTTAATGAATTTGTGCATTATTTGGAAATGGCTCAAGAACAATTACATTTAAATATCAGTGAGCAGACAGAGGTCATACGTGTGCTTCACAAAGATAATGCGTTTCAGGTAATTGAGGCATCTCATAGAAAATGGCATACAAATCATTTGATTGTGGCAAGTGGTATTATGAATGGATTTAATTTCCCCGATGTTCCCGGTATAGAAAGTAATCCCCATGTAATCCATTCACATCAATTTAAAAACGAAAAAGAATTCAAAAATAAAAAAGTGCTTATTTTAGGTTCTGGAAACAGTGCTGCCGAACTGGCAATTGAATTAGCCGGCAAAGCTATGGTTTATTTGTATTCCAGGCATGAAATAAGATATTTTTCTGAAACAGATAAATTGTATCATGTGCGCGGAATATCGGAAAGCTATTTAAAAGAATTGATTAGAATGGAAATCATTCGGCACAAGCCCAATATGACCTTAAAGGAAATCAGGGGGAATCGCGTTCTATTTGATACGTCCGAATTAATAGTTGATAATATTATTTTTGCTACTGGGTACAAACCCAATTTCCCGTTTTTAGATGATTTGAACCTAAAACATTCATCCCAAGGTTATCCGAAAATCGATAAACTTGGTCAGAGCCTACAATATCCTGGCCTCTATTTTGCCGGGCCACTGGCTAAAAAGAATATGACCAGCTCTTTAATCCATGGTTTTAGTCGGCAGATTGAACCAACTATTTTTCATATTTCAAAACAAATAAATAAACATGCTGTTAATTCAAATTCACAAATACAGCAGAATACCATACATTTTATTTCGTAAGAGGTGTACAAATGCTCAATAAAGATTTTTTAGTAAAAGTCGGGTTAGCCGAAATGTTAAAAGGTGGCGTCATTATGGACGTGACCAACGCTGAACAGGCTAAAATTGCCGAAGATGCAGGAGCCGTTGCTGTAATGGCCCTGGAACGCATTCCTGCCGATATTCGCGCAGACGGTGGTGTGGCTCGCATGTCCAATCCAAAAATGATTAAAGAAATTCAAAAAGTAGTATCCATCCCTGTGATGGCGAAATGCCGTATCGGACATTTTGCCGAAGCACAAGTACTTCAGAGCATTGGTGTGGATTTTGTGGACGAAAGCGAAGTATTAACACCCGCTGACGAAAAGAATCATATCTGGAAGCACGATTTTAAAGTTCCCTTTGTTTGCGGTTGCCGTGATATTGGTGAAGCTCTGCGGCGTATTGCCGAAGGCGCTGCTATGATTCGTACCAAAGGTGAAGCCGGCTCCGGAAATATCGTGGAGGCGGTACGTCACATGCGTTCTGTTCAGGGTTCTATTCGTCAAATTCAGACTTTGGCTTATGATGAACTGACTGCTTATGCCAAAAATATTGGCGCACCTCTGGAATTGGTACAATATGTG
Organism: Calditrichaceae bacterium; assembly: GCA_024762535.1. Lineage (GTDB taxonomy): Bacteria > Calditrichota > Calditrichia > Calditrichales > Calditrichaceae > JANTHG01. The sequence continues at coordinate 7,804 of JANTHG010000063.1, read as the reverse complement.
AAAGAAAACGGAAAATTGCCAGTGCCCAATTTTTCGGCAGGCGGTATTGCCACCCCTGCGGATGCGGCTTTAATGATGCAACTGGGTGCAGAAACCAATTTTGTGGGTTCGGGTATTTTTAAGTCCGAAGATCCGGCAGCCCGCGCCAAAGCGATTGTAATGGCAACTACACACTATAACGATCCCGACATAGTAGCCCGTGCCAGCGAAGGTCTGGGAGAGGCCATGCCCGGTCTGGAAATGAGTGCCATCCCTGAAGATGAACAATTGAACAAACGAGGTTGGTAAGTGACGATTGGTGTCTTGGCCCTGCAAGGTGATTATTTTAAACATGCCCAGGCCGTTCAACGGCTTGGGCATGATGCCATTTATGTTAAAGATTCCGCAACTTTGGCCGCCTGCCAAAAATTAATTATTCCCGGTGGGGAATCAACCACTATTATTCGATTAATTGAAGAACTCGAATTACGAAACGCTCTTCTGGATTTTGCTAAGCAACACAGCATTATGGGAACCTGCGCCGGACTGATTGTATTAGCTAACACAAAAGAAGGGCTTCCATTTCCACCTCTGGGAGTACTTGATGTTGAGGTGGAACGCAATGCCTACGGACGCCAAATAAATTCTTTTGTAGATTCGGTCCGTTTAAATCTGTTTGATAAAATGGTTGAAATGGAAGGTGTTTTTATTCGGGCTCCTAAAATTAGAAAAATGGGGAAATCAGTCAAAGCTATTGGTTATCATAAAGAGGTCGTTGTCGCTGTCAGACAGAAACAAATTTTGGCTGTCAGTTTTCATCCGGAATTGACAGAAGATTTTCGGCTTCATCAGTATTTTATCGAGGCAATTTGAAAAAGACTCTGAAGATTCTTTTCTTTCATAAGTTTCATTACACCAAGTAGCAGACAAAAATATCATCTTTTTTTATGGACATTTACTTATTGGCCATTATTGTTCGTAACCTACTGTTTAAATTACTATAATATCCTTTTTCCAAATCTTGGAAGAGTAAAACCTTGGTATCCGTTGAGCTGGTCAATTAAGAATTAAAATAGCGGGATTTTCTTGATAGCTCGTAAGGATACAATAAAAATAATTAGAAAATTTTAACAATATTTCTTACATTCCTTATTAGTCAAGTTTTATTACTAAGATTGGATACCCATACCTGTGACTTCTAACCAAATTAAAAACATGCAAAAAGAAATTGATTCCCTTAAAGAAAAAATAGCTTACTATGAAAAAATTTTAGAAGATACTAGGAAGCAGCAGACCATATGCCAAAATAATCAGGATAAGTTCAGATCGATTTTTGATAATGCCAATGATGCTATTTTCCTTATGAAAACCGATAAATTTGTTGACTGTAACCGGAAAGCAGAAGAACTCTTTAAATGTTCCAAGGATGAAATTCTGAATAAAACCCCTATGGATTTTTCACCTTCTTTTCAACCGGATGGGTATGAATCTTCAAAAGTTATTATAGAAAATATTGGAGCCGCTTTACGTGGAGATGAGCAACGTTTCTCTTGGCAACACAAAACAAAAGCCGGTACGCTAATAGATTGTGAAGTGGGATTAAACCGTTTAGAAATGCAGGGTGAAACATACTTACAGGCTATTATTCGGGATATCAGTAAGCGGGTCGAGGCAGAGCGTGCCTTACATGAAAAAAATCTACAGTACGAAAGCTTATTCCGAAACAGTCTTGTTGGTATATGGCGAATGGAATTTGAAACCCCTATTTCAATAGATGCATCCGCACTACAGGTTGCAGAAGAGATTTTGGAAAAAGGTTATTTCGGAGAATGTAATGATGCTCTTTTGCAAATGTATGGTGTTACTTCGAAAGACGAACTTTCTATTTCTGATATAAATATTTTCGGCACATCCAAAGAAGAGGCTTTGGAATATCTGGAAATGTTTATTTATAAAAATTTTAGCACGGTTCTATTAGATACAACTGGTGTCGATAAACAAGGGAATGAAAAATCATTTCGTTTTTCTTATGTGGGTTATGTAAAAGATAAATATTTGCATTGGGTATGGGGAATTCAGTTGGACTTAACGGAACAAAAAATGTTAGAGAAACAGTTCTTGCAGTCCCAAAAAATGGAAGCCATTGGCATGCTGGCAGGTGGTATTGCCCATGATTTTAATAATTTGTTAACAGTTATTAACGGATACAGTGAGTTAATGGCTGGTCGTGTTGAAGTGGACAGCCCGCTTTTGAAACATATTTTGGCCATTCAGAAAGCCGGTCATAAGGCTGCTAATCTAACCGGACAATTATTAGCATTTAGCCGGAAACAAGTTTTACAACCCAAAATAGTTATTCTCAATGAAATTATTGAGAAAATGATGAAAATGATCCAACGTTTAATCGGTGAAGGTATAGAAGTAACACTCAAACTGTCCGATAAATTGGGACGAATTAAAGTTGATCCGGTCAAAGTAGAACAAATATTAATGAACCTGGCCGTAAACGCTCGTGATGCCATGCCTGATGGGGGCTCATTGGTATTCGAAACTCAGAACTTTACAATAGATAAAGAATTTGCTGAATCTCATAATGGGGCCAAAACCGGACAATATGTAATGTTTTCGGTCACAGATACAGGCATGGGTATGAATGATGAAGTACAATCCCGAATTTTCGAACCCTTTTATAGTACGAAAGACAAGGCTCTCAATACGGGTCTAGGATTATCGACTGTTTATGGAATCGTAAAACAAAGCAATGGCTATATTGATGTGATTTCTTCCCCCAAAGAAGGAACTTCTTTTCGTATATTCCTGCCACGAGTTGAGCATACCATTAGTATTGATGAAGATGAAATATTTGGTTCCTCTATTGATATTAAAGGGACAGAGACCATCTTGCTGGTAGAAGATGCGGAAAATGTGCGGGAGGTTATTGCGGAAAGCCTAATCAATTATGGCTATACGATTTTGGAAGCGGCAGACGGTGAAGAGGCTCTAAGAAAGGTGATGTTTCATAAAGGGACAATAGATCTGGTTCTAACGGATGTAGTGATGCCTAAAATGGATGGCCATATATTTGTAAAAAGATTAAAACCCATTATCCCCGATATTAAAATAGTCTTCATGTCCGGCTATACGGAAGATACAATTCTTAAAAAAGGTGAATTAAGTCAGGATATTGAATTTGTCCAAAAACCCTTTAATTTGGTAGATTTAGCAAGACGGATACGGAAAATACTTGATAATTAATACGAGTTTGAACGGAGTGGTATGCGAATCCACCTCTTTCCTGATAATATATCCATCCTTGCCCGTGTAGGGGATTCCCTTCTCTCCATTTTAAATCAGTCTCACATCGATATTTTATTGCCCTGCGCAGGGAACGGTTCCTGCGGAAAATGCCCGGTTCGCTTCCTGAACGGGGCGCCTCCTGCGGATGCGGTCGAACAGGTTATGATCTCCGCTGAACAACGAAAGCTGGGCTACCGATTGGCCTGTAGGGCCATTCTTACGCAGGATGCGGAAATCCATATTCCGGAATCCATTCGTTTACCCCAAAGCCTTGCCATCCAACCAACCAATTCAAAAAAAGGCACACTTAAAAAAGGGGAAAAACCAGTTTATGTTCTGGCCCTGGATTGCGGCACCACCACACTGGCCGCCGCATTAATCCATAAACAAAGCGGTCAAACCGTGGCTGTTAAACACCATTTTAACCCACAGGCTGTATTTGGCGCAGATTTGATTTCCCGCATTGCCACAGCCGCAGAGGATGAAAAATCTTTGCAGCGTGTACGCCAAAAATTGTTGGATGGCATTAATGAATTGTTTACGGATTTGTGCCGGGAATGCCCTCCGGCTGCTTCTGTTACGCGTGTGATTTGCGCAGGCAATGCAGTAATGAACCATTTTATCCGAAATGTAAATCCCTTACCATTAGCGCAGGCTCCTTTTGAACCCTTATTTACCGAAGCTATGGAAACAGAAAATGACGGACTGTTTCCTGTGCTTCCCAAACAAACCCAAATAGTTACCTTGCCCAATGCCGGCGGATTTGTGGGCGGTGATTTGGCAGCGGATTTAATTCGGGCCAAATTCGATTCGGATGAAAATTATCTGTTACTGGACCTCGGCACTAATTGTGAAGTAGCCCTGCAAAACCGAAACCGGATATTTATAACCTCTGCGCCTGCCGGACCCGCGCTCGAAGGAGCATCCATTGCCTGCGGCACACAGGCTGTTCCGGGCGCTATTGATGATATTTTGTTAACCGAAGAGGGCCGCCCGCAATTGCATACAATTGGAGATGAACCGGCTGTTGGGATTTGTGGCAGCGGCTTATTCCATATCATCGAATTCCTGCGCCGGTATGAAGTGATTTCACCCTCCGGAAAAATGGAAATACCACCCCAAAAGGCTCCTGTGTCAGATCCGCTGCGTTCCTGGTTGCAACAGCGCCTGCAGGCAGACGGCGCTGTTTGGCGCTTTAATCTGACAGAAGACGGAAGCGTGTTTTTGACCCAAAAAGATATACGGGAATTCCAACTGGCGCGTGCAGCGATTCGCACAGCCTGGCTTATGTTGTGCCACCAGGCAGACTGCCGGCCGGACGAACTCAATACTATTTTTATTGCGGGCGCATTTGGTACTTTTATTAGACCCGAAACAATGTTATCTTTAAAAATGATTCCAAAACGCCCGCTATCAAATATTCGTTTTATTGGTAACGCTGCCCTGGAAGGCGCGCGAATGGTTGCAACCAATCCGGCTTTATATGAACAGTGCAGTAAACTAATCAAACAAAGCCAATTTTTGGAAATGGCCGGAAGGGAAGATTTTCAGGAACTGTTTATTGAACAAATGAACTTTTAAGGAAGTAATCTATGCGCCGTTTACTTTTTGTTGTCTTCGTTTTGTTTTTGCACCAATTGACTTTGGCCCAAACAGTAAAAATTACCCGTATTTTAGATAGCAATCGCTTTTTTACTTCTGACAGCCAAACTATATCACTTGCTAATGTGGATATTCCTCCCCAATCAACTAAAGATACGCTGCAGGCCCTCATTGCCCGCCGTGCCATGCTGTTTGCCCAAAACAAGTTAAAAGGGTACTGGTTTACCATTAAGCCCTTCCATTCAGCTCCGGACAGTACAAATCCAGCGGTTCATCCGGTTTATTTGTTTAAACATTACCCGTTGGAAGAACAATTTGTGAACGCACTGTATCTTGAACAGGGACTGGGCAAATATAGCCCACCGGCGGATTCCCTTTACAGCCCTTTACTGGAAAAGGCAGAAGCAAAAGCCAAACAAAGGGGGAACGGAATATGGAACCCGGTAACTCTGGAACAGAGCCATACGGCACAGTTGGTTTCCGTTTTATATGGCGCGGGACTGAATTCCAATAAATCCACAGAATTCCGTAGTTATGGCCTGCATTTTGAAACACGTTCAAACAGTAGCCATATCGGCGCTACCATAGGATACCGGATTACGGCTGAAAAAGGAACAGGTTGTTGTGAATGCGATTTTTTCAATGATTATGATGGATATATGGAATATCTTAAATATTACCGGATTGCTTATATAGCGTTGTCTTATCAATATTTTTGGAAAAATTTTTCAGTAGGATGGTATGGTAATTTGGGTGTGATGGGTGGCGGATATTGTTCCGAAGGCTATCCCTTTCCCTTTTTTCTCAATGGTTTTAACATCGAATCCTTTCCCATTCATCATTATGTATTGACCGTCTCCTATCGTGATGAATTTACCTATGATTATGAAGACTTGTTCGAACATCCTCCACTCTTTTTTGGTATTGGCAGACGAAGCGGTTCCCGTTTTGCTCCCTTTGTGTGGGCAGGCCTATCCTGGGCGGATAATCATTTGGGGGCTGCTTTTAAATATGAACAACGTTTTTTTAAGAAATTATTTTTTCAGGCCAAAGGTGGTTTTGTACCAAATAACGGAAATGTATTTATGCGCCTGTACACCGGCTATCTGATTGAGTGAGGTCCGATGAAATTTACAAAATATTTTCTGTTTACAGCGCTTAGTATCTTCAGCGCCTGTAGTCTGCCCGATGAGTATCAAATCTGGCATTACGCGAAGTATTGGTTTAACGTGATGGATTTGCAGAGCGGCGAAGTGACCCATTTATTTGATGCAGAATATGGAAACTATTACGGCGATCCGCCCCTGCTATTTCCTTTTAATGAACAAGACAGTCTGCGATTTGTTAAAGTTCGGGAATATGAAAGCCCTACCGTGGTGAATGTAAAGGGAACTGAGCTGCGGAAACTGGCGCAGTCTGTGGATGGAACCGATAATATGGCCTTTGTATCGGACAAACGTTTTATGGTTTATGCTTCCGATAAGAATTTATTTATAGTTCCTGTAAGCGGTGGCGCACCAAAGCAACTCACTTCGGATAGCTATAACGATTTTGCACCTGCCTTTTCACCGGACGGTTCCCATATTGCCTTCATTCGTGCGGATTCAAACTCTTCTGTTTTAAAGAGATTGGCGCTCACCGATACAGCTTCAGCAACAGTCCACAACCTTTGTGAAATGAAGAGTTATTATACGCCCGCACCTGCTTTCCATCCGGATAATCAGCGTATTTTTTTCTATTTGATTTCAAAAGATACATCCGTAACCAGCGGGCTTTACTCCATTCGTACAGATGGTACGGATAAGCATTTGTGGTTTGCCGGAAATTTCTATTCTTCCAATATTGCGTTCGATACAGACGGGAATGTAGTCTTTTCCTTTTTAAAGCATATTTATGTGCTGAATGATGCGGACGGCAGTGTCACCGACCTCGGTGAAGTATTGGATAATGGCTACGATGTAGTGCGACTGGTTGTTTTTGGCCAACGTATTGTGTTCGCAACAGGGCACAATCACGGACGGATTCTTTCTATTTATTCGGATGGCAGCGGTTTGCAATCCCTTGCCGTTGGTGACCAACCCAATCTTTTTAATGACGGGAAAAAGATGGTGTTTCTGGGCGTTAAATGGTTCCAGAAAGAGGAATAGGGATTTTCGGTTTTGCATCATACTTAAATTATTTCTATTTTAATTCCACATACAAAAAAACGTGTTACGGAGCTTACATGAAAGAACTTTCCTTACGGGTTGCAGTAGCTGCCATAGGCATTCCCATATTTGTTTTTGCGGTTTTAAAAGGCGAACTTTATTTTTTTGCTTTAATTACAATCATAGCCCTTGTTGGGCAGGTAGAATTCTACAATTTAATGTCTCAAAAAAAGGCATTAGCCCAAAAAATACCGGGTTTGGTGCTCGGTTTCTTAATATTGTATGCCGTTCAGTTTGGTCCTAGTCCTGTAACGATAGGTTTCTTTTTGGGCATTTTACTGCTTATTTTTGCCAGAGAAATGTTTATCAACAAAGGCTCAGCTAATTTAAATACAGCGGCTACCGTGGCAGCAATTATGTATCCAACTCTTTTTCTTGCTTCGCTGCTTTATTTACGTACACATATTGCCGCTATTCTGCCGCACACCAAACCTAATCCTGCCGGTGTGTATCTGTTAACTATGATTGTGTCTGTTTGGGGGTGTGATACCTTTGCGTATTTTTTTGGTAAACAATTTGGAAAGCATCGTTTGTTTGAACGGGTATCACCTAAAAAAAGCATCGAAGGTGCTGTGGCAGGATTGGCCGGATCTGTTTTGGTGTTTTTCCTTGTTGGCTGGGTCGGTTTGCTGGAGCTTCCTCCTTTATTTGCCGTTATATCCGGTATCCTTACAGGTGTTTTTGGGCAACTGGGTGATTTAGTGGAATCCTGGTTTAAA
>JANTHG010000062.1 GCA_024762535.1 Calditrichaceae bacterium | reverse complement strand
TCAGACCGATGTAACCGGAAAGCACCGGCATAAATTCGGGATTTCCATAGGCAAACAACAGCCCCTGAAAAAACATGGTGGGAAGTAATAAAACGATGTAAAAGGCCAAACCCGCCAAAAATTTGCCCATAATAATCTGCATAGGTGTAATAGGCGTAGTGTAGAGCAGTTCTACCGTGCCCGTACGTTTTTCATCGGAGAATAAACGCATGGTAATGGTGGGCAGGGTAAACAGCGACACCAGCGCAATGTTCCAGAAATAGGGCCGAATGAGCATTAAATTAACATTCAGTTTTTGCGGGGCCATCCGGTACTGTTGCGAACGCATGGCGTCCATAAAAGCAGCCTGCACAAAACTGGATAAATATAAATAGAAGAATACCCCGGTCAGCGCCGTAAAGATTGCCAGAATTACATAGGCGATGGGGGAATAAAAAAAGGATTTAAATTCTTTTTTGAAAATGGCTAAGGTCTCTTTCATTTCAGGCAGCCTCCTCTTTTGTAGTCAGTTGCAGGAAGATGTCTTCTAAGGTGAATTTTTCGGAGGTCAGCTCCAGAAGACCAAGATTGCTGTTGACGACTTCTTTGGCCAGCGCTTTGCGAATATCCTGCTCGCTTTCCACCAGCGCCTCCCAAATGCCGTTTGCGTTGGTAAGTGAAAAAGTGTTGACTCCGGATACTTTTTCGATGGCAGCTCGCACCTTCGTTTCGTCGCCTTCTACATGTAGTAGAATGCGCTCTCCGCCTTTCAGGCGGCTGGTCAGCCCCGAAACGCTGTCTTCCGCCACTACACGGCCTTCGTTGATAATCACCACCCGGTCGCAGGTTTGTTCAATTTCCGGCAGAATATGGGAGGATAAAATAACCGTGTGTTCACCACTTAGATTTTTAATCAGTTCACGAATTTCAATAATCTGCTTGGGATCCAGACCTACAGTCGGTTCATCCAGAATGACAATTTGCGGATTGTTCAGCAGACTCTGCGCCAAACCGACACGCTGTTTAAACCCTTTGGACAATTTACCAATAATGCGGTGCTGCACATCGCCCAGGTTTGTTTTTTCCACAGCTGCGTCTACTTCGCTTTGTATGCGCGCCTTTTCGACCCCTTTAATCTGACTGACAAATGAGAGATAGTCGCGTACAACCATATCTGTGTACAGCGGCGGGTTTTCCGGAAGATAACCGGTAATCCGGCGCACATCCATACTGTTCTCGAATATGTCAAATCCACCAATAGTGGCTGTACCGCTGGTGGGAGGCATGTAACAGGTAAGAATGCGCATGGTCGTTGTTTTACCCGCAGCATTGGGGCCCAGCAGCCCGAGAATTTCACCTTTGTTTACACGAAAGGTGACATCGGAGATGGCGCGCTTTTCACCATAATACCGCGTCAAACCTTCTACGTTAATCACAATTCCGTCCTCCTGAATTTTAGGCTTTCTAAAAATAAATATTTTGTATTTGTTCTAAACAAAGACCTATTCTTATTACTATTCCTGCATAGTATGTCTCTGTAAAAAAAAAGCGCTTAGCTCTCAGTGGAATCCACTGTTGTATCCTCTTCCGGTGATGAGCCCGCTTCAATCAATTTGGGTTCCGATTCCGGTGAGTCGTTCTGTTCCGAGCCTTCGTGTATTTCCCGCTGCGGTTCATACACCAGCTTAGTGGTTTCCACAAAATTCAGCGCCGCCTCTTTGACGTGCTCCACGTCTTCCGGTTCCGGTTTATGTTTTGCAAATTTAACCAAATCGGACATGGTTAACAGTTGATGTAATTCATTTTGAAGCGTTTCTTCGGACAATACATTTTGAACTGCGCGCATAATTTCCGCAGTAGTCTGTTCCATGGCCAGCACATAATAGCGGCCTTCGAGATAGATGCGAATGATTTCGGACAGACGACTGAAGAACTGTTTGTAATCGCCTTTTTCCAATAAATCCGAAGCAAACAATTCTTGTAAATCGTTCAAAGCGGTCACATGCGCGGGTGGTGGCGGTGGCGGCGGATTAAAAATATAGCCAGTTTCACGCCGTTTTTTTATCAGGCGGTAAATCAGCCAGCCGGCCAATATCAATAGTACAACAATCACTAGCATAGATATCCAAAAACGGTAATTAAAAGGAATATCTACCGGCGCCTTTACATCTTTCAATTCCCGCGCTTCCGATCCTTCCAGCACGGATTTTACCAGGATAGAAATGGCCGGCGCTTCGATAATCTGGTATTTATTGGTTGTATCCTTAGGGAAATAGGCAACCGGAAAAGGCGGGATAACGTAATGTCCGGTATCATACACCGAAATGGTAAAATTAAAACGCTCAATCATTCGCCCGTCTTTTTCCACAGGTTCCGGAAAATCATACGCCTTAATTTCGAACATGCCCAGGTTAAGGCCTTCTCCGGGACGTTCTACCCGTAATTCTTTCTTCCGATCTATAATGATGGAATAATGAATCCGGTCGCCAATGGTGATGACAGCCGTATCCACCTGCGCTTTTACTTCAATCAGGCCCTTGTCTTCAGCAAACAGAGCGCTGCTCAGTAACAATATCAGAATAAACAGTATTCGACGCACGTTATTTCAATCCCCGTTATTCGATCCGATCTTTAAACAGTTTTACATCTTCCACCTGCATTAAACGCTGCACCAGTTGTTGATAGGCTTCCTGCTGTCGTTCCGCAGCCAAATCCCGGGCCGCCTGCTGCTGTACTTCGCTAAACGACTTTTGTCGTTTCACTTTGCCTTTTTTATCTTTTTCAGCATACTTTTCTTTATGGGCATCGTAATACAATTTTACATCTTCGGGTTTAATATCGATTTTATTTTTCAGTTCCTGCTCAATCAGTTTTTGAGCCATCAAACCTTTTTTGGCGCGGAAGGTTCCTTCTTCCACTTCTTTATCTTTATCCAAACCTTTACGTTTGGCCGAGTCATATAATAATTCCTGTAATACTAACTGCTGTAAAAAGTCGGCTTTCTTTTGCCTGGATTTGAATTCTTCCTGCATATACGTGGGCATCTGGCTCAGTTCAAAATCCAAATCCCCTTGCGTAATTTTCCGCGATCCAATCTGAGCCAGCACATTTCCCGGGCGATTCTTGGGTGCCTGTTTACTGTCTAATGCTGCTTCTTTTCCGTAGATACGCTGAGCGTCCGTAGAGCGATTCATCCGTTCCAGACAGTTCACGGCCCGTTTACTCACCTCGGATTGCAGCTTGCTTTCGGGGTAGAGGTATTTTACTTTAAAATAGTATTCCAGCGCCCTGGGATAATCATGCAGGCGATCAAAATAGATATTGGCAACCGTAAACCAGGTATTCGCCCGCCGGTTTTCATCCAGGGAATAATTCTTCAGATAATCCAGGTATTCGCGTACTGCGGCTTCGTACAAGCCGTTGGTATAATAGGCGTTGGCCAGTTCCAGCGCTGCCTCGGCTTTAACAGCCGGTTTTTGCTTTTGCGCGCAGGCAGAAAGCAAGACAATACTAATGATAAAAAGCAAAATCCCGTTTTTCATTTCCACACTACCTGTTTTGTTTTACGATGCCAATCGTTTGGCCCGCATACGGAAAAAGCGAGTAATCGGTTCCACATACGAACGATCGGTTACAATGTTAATTTGATCCACACCGATGGATTTTAAAAAGCTTCCCCGCGTATCCTGCATAGTAAGCACATCACGGGCAAAGCCTTCTCGAACAGCCGCGCTGCCCGTATCCAGGCTGATACGTTCGCCTGTTTCGGCATCCTCCAGATCAATCAGCCCCACATCCGGCAAGGAAATTTCGCGCGGGTCTGTAATACTGATGGCAATAATGTCGTGTTTCTTATTAGCCACATGCAGCGCTTTTTCATAGTTCTCACTTAGAAAATCGGAAATCAGGAACACCGTACTGCGGCGGCGCAGCACCCGGTTTAAATATTCCAGCGCTCCGGCCAGATCGGTGGTGGACTCCTGAGGCTTATGGAATAAAATCTCACGAATCACACGCAGCACATGCTTTTTCCCTTTACGCGGCGGAATGAATTTTTCGATCTTGTCAGAGAAAATAATCAGCCCCACTTTATCATTATTCTTAATGGCAGAAAAGGCCAGAACAGCCGAAAGTTCGGCCGCCACTTCCCGTTTGAGCTGACCGGTGGTACCGAAATTTCCACTGGAGCTCACATCCACCAGAAGCATAACCGTAAGCTCACGTTCCTCTTCAAAAACCTTAATATAAGGATGTCCCATGCGGGCCGATACATTCCAGTCGATTTGGCGCACATCATCACCGGGCATGTACTCACGCACTTCGGCAAATTCCATTCCACGTCCCTTAAATACCGAATGGTACTCGCCGGAAAAGACTTCGTTAACCACAGACCGGGTAGAAATTTCGATTTGCCTGACTTTTTTGAGCAACTCCCGGGATAGCTGCTCATCCTGCGGCGTATCCTGTTCGGGCTGCCGCTTCAAAAGCACAATTGCCAATACAAGTAGTACTGCAAACAGCACGATTCCAATGATATAAATCCACATATTTTTTTACCCAAAAAGGCTGATTAAGGCACTTCCACTCTGTTTAATACTTTCCGTACCAAATCTTCGGCAGATACTTCTTCCGCTTCTGCTTCGTACGAGAGAATGACGCGGTGGCGCATCACATCCAAACCGATAGCACGTACATCTTCCGGCGTTACATAGCCGCGACGACGCAGAAACGCATGGGCACGGGCTGCCTGCGCCAGAAAGATAGTAGCGCGTGGACTGGCTCCATAATTTAGCAATGGTTTGATTTCCTGCAGACCATACTGTTCCGGTTCGCGGGTGGCAAATACAATATCCACGATATATTTTTCAATTTTCTCATCCATATACACTTCTTTTACCACATCACGCGCACGGATGAGCTCCTGCGGTGTGATGACCGGCTGCGCATCTTCGCTTTGAATGCGGGTTTGACGGCGCATTATTTCCAGCTCTTCATCTTTCCCCGGATAGCCCACACTTAGCTTGAGCATAAAACGATCCACCTGCGCTTCGGGCAGGGGATAGGTTCCTTCCTGTTCAATGGGATTCTGTGTGGCAAGCACCAAAAAGGGATCTTCTAATTTAAATGTATTATCACCAATGGTAACCTGACGTTCCTGCATGGCTTCCAAAAGCGCACTTTGAACTTTTGCCGGTGAACGGTTAATTTCGTCTGCCAGAATCAGATTACTGAAAATAGGGCCTTTTTTCGTTGTAAATTCAGCTTCTTTTTGATTATAAATCAGAGTACCAAGTAAATCAGCCGGCAACAGGTCGGGGGTAAACTGGATGCGCTGAAACTTGGTTTTAATGGTTTGCGATAAAGTTTTCACGGTTAAGGTTTTGGCCAGACCGGGGACACCTTCCAACAGGATATGACCATTGCTTAACAGCCCGATCAACAACCGTTCCACCATGTAGTTCTGCCCCACAATCACTTTGGCTACTTCGCTAATAATATTATCGACAAAAGCGCTTTCCTGCTCAATTTTGTCATTAATAGCCTTAATATCGGGATTCATTTTTCCTCCTTAATCAAAAATCCAGTCACGCTATTGGTTACTGTTTGAAATTTCCAGTGTATCAAACGCTTTTACGGTTAGTTCAGCCGTATCGGCAAAGAGATGAAAATCGCTTTCGGATATTGGCTCGCCGGCAAATTTACTCAACTCACTTTGGCGGTAAAACCGTTCCAGCTTTTCCAGTAAATCCGGCTTAAAGCCAACAGATTCCAGGTCGGCCTTCACTAATTCATAATTGCTGCCAGGCGCCAGATTACGCTTTTCGGTTAAATATTTTTCCAGCGTCCGCGACAAACGGATAAATTTTGCATTCAAATCCTGTTCATCCGAACGGGTTATAGCTTCAATTTCTTCAAGGCATTTGGCTTCTGCAGAAATTTCTTCTTCCTGTGCTTCCTGTTGTGCATTACGAATTCGGAAATACTTGAAAATAAAAAAACCTACCACACCCACAAAGACCAGCGCCAACACTATTATAACTATAGTGCCGGTGGGTATGCCTTCTCCGGGTTCCGATATCCGCTCGGTAATTTTGACTCCGAGACGCTGAGCAAACAAAGTTTCCGTCTGTTCACTTCCGGCTGCTGTATATTGAACGCTCACCCCATCAATATACGCCATACCCATACCCTGCGGCGTAAAATAGTAGGTAATCCGTTTAACTGAACGCGGTTGCCCCTGGTCGTCCACATAAAAACGATTGGATGATCCGCTGCCGCGAAGTTTTAAATTGCTTAGTACCGGTTCGCCAATTTTCTGGATTTGGTACTGGTGCAGATCACCTTTCCACGAAAGTTCCACGTGATAAACCACTTCACGATTTACCGGAACATCACTTTTCTCGAGATATGTATGCAGGCTTATATCCGTTTTGGTACTATCCGAGCCATAGCTTAAACTGGCCAGGCCAATCAAAAAGATTGCGATCCATTTTTTCATAGATAGTTAATCCGTGTTATTGTTTGAAAAAGGTTCTTTAACCATATAAGTTCAAAAAAAGTTTCAAAAAAAATCAAAAAAAAAGAGGCTGCCCCCAAACGAGAACAGCCTCTGTTAAAACCATATTTTTTATTTTGTTAACGAATCACTGTTTGATTTTTTAAAAATGGGAAGATCATTTAAATCTTTTCCCAGATTGTCAAGTTCATATTGTGCATCATCTGCCAGTTCATGTTTGGGATATTTTTTAATAAATTCGGTATAATATTTTTTGGCTGCATCTAAATTTTTCAGGTCGTTGGCATTAATGAAACCCAGCATAAAACTGGCTTCTGCAGCGCGTTGGCCATCCGGATAATTTTTAACCAGTTTTTCGAAATCCTGAACCGCCAGACTAAAATTTTCTTTGGTATAAGCCTCTTTGGCTGCTTTATAATAATCCTCTTCACTTACCTTGTTCGTACAGGAAAACAGAGAAAGTAAAAGTAATGTTCCAATAAGACTCAGTTTAACCAACTTCATGGTTTGTCTCCTATATTGTTTATAACCGGATTCAGGTTTTAAAATGTCGATTCGGTAATTTAACTGCTATCCATTCTCAAAGCAAGAAGGCTTCTTTTAGAGAATGCTACCCTTACTTTTGAATGGCTTTTACTATTTCAGGTGTTAATTGTTCCAATTTTTTTGCTGCATTTTCCAGTGCTTTCATTCCCGCCTTTTCATAATCCAGTTGAATACCCTTGACTCCCGTAAATCCCTTTTTGAACACTTCGGCACCGGTATTCATATTGGTGATGGACAGGTTAACATCTGCGAAAGCGGAATACAGATTATACACATTGGCATTTTTACGGGTGCGGGCTTTTAATTCGATCATAATATCGGCCTTATCCGGCTGATCCGTGAAGGTGAATCCTTTTTCGGATAAAACATTTTTTAACTGCGGTTCCACTACAAACATATTTAGAGCCGCGCCCAAATTCGATTCACTGGCTTCTAAGTAAATGCTTAAACCACGCACCATAAGGATAAATCGTGTTTGCGGCAAAGACAGGTGGTTAATCATCTGCGCTGCCAGCCCTTTCATTTCGCCGGGATACAATTCTGTAACCGCAATCCGGGCCTGAATCATCTGCAGTTTACTGCCCGCATCCACCCGGGAAACATGACAACTCGCCAGGCCCCGCTCGTCGGTTTCCACCGGTGATGTGAGCTGCCCGCTCCCTTTGGTAAAAACAAATGCAACAGGTAAATTCTTAAGAGGCCGACCGTTTCCGCCCGATTCGGCTACTGTGGCAACCACCAGCAACGGCTGTTTTAAAGCCTGCCCGGAACGGGCGTTTACTTTGGGTTGGCTGCTTTGCAGCTGGATGGCAGACAGCGTATTTTGCAGGGCGCCGATAATGGCATTCTGCAAAATAATTGTTTTCCCATTGTAACTTGCTTCCAAACGTTCGGTAAGCAATCCACTCAGTTGCGCTAGCGCCTGCATATACAACCTTAGCGCAGATACGGTTTTATTTTGAGTGCGCATGGCTTCGGCGCGGGAGTAGGTATCTAAGGCCAATGCGCTGGCTTTTGCCTGCCGTTCAGCCTTTTTCTTTTGGTATTCTTCTTTAGACAAGCGGTAATAAACCCAGTACGTTTGGGCATCTTCCCAGGCATCCACCAGTTCATAGCCTTCCAAAAAAGCCTTAGTGGAAGATTGCACCTGAGAACGGACATCTTCTTCCATTAAACCGGATTTCTCGGTAATATTCTGAATAAACTCCGATGAAATATTTACCTGAATTTCCGAAGCCAAATCCTGCAGTGCGTTATCTTTCGCCTTTTGGCGGTATTCACTACTATCTTTTTCCGCCGAACCGATCCCGATATAATAAAATTTGTTTACCGGACGCTGTTTCACCCACGAAGGCATTTTTTGTGCAAAACCCATATTTTGCATCAATAAAAATACAATTAATACGATTCCGTACAGCCGTTTCATTGAAATTCCCTTTTTATTTATGAAACAATACGATCGGCATAAATTAGAAATTCAGGTGCTTAATTACAACTTTTAATGAAGTTGATATCCAAAGTAACTTTACCCATTTTTGGAAAATAACACACCCAATGCTATATTTCTTTTTTCTTAAACTTACAATGAGGAATTAAAATGAAATTACCTTCCCTTGCGCCGAACGGTAAAATTGGCATCACCGCCCCGGCCTTTCCGCCGGATGCAAAAAAATTACGCAAAGGTATCGACTATTTATTAGGTCTCGGCTATGAAATAGACATGGGCGACAGTTTAACAACTACCCACGGTTTTTTTGCCGGTAGCGATTCGTTACGCATTAACGAACTTCACCGTATGTTTGCCGACCCCAAAATAGATGCCATTATTTGCGCTCGCGGAGGCTGGGGAACGCTGCGCCTGCTGGATCGATTAGATTATGACCTCATTCATTCCAATCCTAAAGCCCTGGTAGGTTATTCTGATATTACCACTTTGCAACTGGCTTTTTGGCAGAAAGCAGGCCTCCCTTCATTTTCCGGACCTATGGTAGCCGTGGAAATGGGAAGCGGAATTCTGCCCTTTACTTCCGACCATTTTTGGGACCAAATACATAATGCAGAAAATAAATATACTCTAAATTTAAAATCACTTGAAACCGAATCCTGGCATCAGGGTACTGCAAAAGGCACCTTGCTGGGCGGCTGTTTATCGATGGTTTCCCATCAGTTGGGGACTCCTTATTCTCCGGATTACAATGGCGCTATTCTCTTTTTGGAAGATGTGGGGGAAGAGCCGTATAAAATTGACCGCTATTTGGCCCATCTCAAACAAGCCGGCGTTTTTAATCAAATTGCCGGATTGATTTTGTGCGATTTTTTGGACTGTGAGGATTCCAATGAGTCCCGTAAAGACATTCAGGTAAATGAAGTGCTGAAAGATTATTTTAGCGACCTGAACATCCCGGTTATCAGCGGATTCCCTTACGGACACGGAATGAAGAAAATAACCATGCCCATCGGTGTTCAGGCCGAATTAGACACATCGGGGCAGCGGTTGAGCTTTGAAAACCCGTTTCTTTGAAAACAGAACCCCAGGAAACCCACCGGTGGAATGAGAAATTTTAGATTTTAAATGGTAAATGGCACCAGATCTATAAGTTGTTCAGTTGCTAATCCCAAGGAACGACGGGAAAAGGGCGTCATCACGAACGACGAAGGAGTGAAGTGATCCCCTGTGGGATTGCTTCGCTCCTGCGACCGCTCACATTGACCAAATTTTATTGTGTTTCTATCAACAACCAACCGTCTTAGGTATCGCAAGGATTCAAAGCATTGAATCCTTACACCGACTGTTCCCATAGCATTTCCCCCCTACCAAGGGGACTAAGGGGAGTATTTTTTAGTACAACAAATTATTGCATATTCAGGATTTCACAACCCCCTAACCCCCTTTGTTAAGGGGGAATTGAGCGACGGTATTTTATTGTGTTTATATCAACAATCACTCAACTTAGGTATTTCAAAGACAGATATTTTTATCCATTTAAAAATCTTCATCACCGCCTTCGTCCATGCTATCCGTATTTCGTTCACGTTTTTTCTGCTCATAATTATGAATTTTGTAACTTACATTTAACATGACCATGGGCGCTTTTCGTGTGAACAAGGTATGTGTATAAAAACCGTCCCCTTCCGACGTAAACTCTCTTTTTCCCGTCGAAAATATATCTCGTATTTGAAGCGTGGCCGAAAGCGCTTTCTTAAAAAATTCCTGTCGCAAGCCAAAAGAATACATCGTATAACCTTCGTTGGTTCCTTGTGCCGAAACCGTTGGGCTGTTATAACGCATATTCAGTTGCAGTCGGGTTCCTGTTCCCAAACGAAAGGTATTATTAAATCGAGTGCTCCAGTTAAAACTATCCCGATTAAAATCGTTGCCAAGCAAGTTCCCTTCTATACGGTATTGATACAAATTACCCATTAAATTCACATTCCAGATACGAAAGAAATCACGATTTAGCATTAACTCTACACCTAAATTGGAAGCCTGCCCCACATTATCAAAGGTATGCAGGGTAACATTAGCCTGATATACGGTTCGAATCCGTTCGATCTTGTTTTCCGTTTTATGATAATATCCTTCCAGTGAAAACATAGAACGCCCAAAAAATGTCTGAAAAGCCACTTCGTAGGCATTGATATATTCCGGTTTTAAATCAGGATTCCCTCTGCGTACATTATATGCATCCGACCAGGTTAAAAATGGTTCAAAATAATATCCCCTTGGGCGTTCGATCCGCCTCGTGTAACTGACCATCATTTGATTTGTTTTAGTAATATGATAGGAAAAATGAGCGGTTGGGAAATAATCCCAGCGTTTTAGAGTAAACGGTTGATCGCTTTGCGTAAATTCAATCGTCCGATCAGTGTATTCTGTGCGCAGACCCAATTGATAGCCCAATGCATTTAGTGTGCCTGCATACAAACCATAAATGGCATGAATGTCACGTTTATAATTGGTAGAACTGTTAAAAGCTGTTTGTAATTCATAGCGATTTGTATTCGGGTTGTATTCAGAAATTGTTGTAATATCATCCGAATTTCCGAACCGGCTTTGATAACCTGCTTCAAGCTTATCAGTTTCATTTAAAGGACGGGTATAATCCAGCTTAAACCGCCAGCGAGCAGAAGGTCCTTCTTCGGTTGTTTTTCGTCCGCTGCTAACATTACCGAATGTATCATCCAATTCATCAAGGGCGTATTCATCCGAACTACGTTTTTGGTAAATGAGAGAACCGCTTAATTCATGTCCTTTTCGCTCGAAACGGTGTTGAAAATCCATATTTACTGAAAGAAAAGGTCCACTGCGTTTTGAATTATTAACACTTTGATAGGAAAATATCGAATCTATTTGCGTATCATTCCACTGTTCATAGTTTTTCCTGGAATTTCGTTCCATTTCTCTGCCACCATAACGCAAACCAATGGATGCATTATCCTGAGGAGTAAAGGCGTAATCCACCCCACTTCTTATACTGTATCGATTACGAAGATGATCTGCATTTCCGGTTGATTGTATATGATTCGTAATTCCGTTAAAGGTGATGCTCTTTTCCTCTTCCATACTACCGGGAAAGGAATACCTGTTGTAATCGCCAGCTACATATATATTGGCTTTTCCTACACGGTATTCAAACAGGGCATCAAAACCATATTTATTATCCAAGCCCACATTGGCGTTAACAATACCGCTGATCCCTTGTAAGGCATTTTTCTTGGTTACAATATTGATAATACCAGCCGTGCCATCCGGATCATATTTGGCAGAAGGATTAGTAATAATTTCAATATCCTGAATAGTGCTGGCCGGAATTTGCTGCAGCACTTCGCTCGGTTCCAAAATGGTTGGTCGGTTATCTATCAATACCAGATAGCTGCTGCTGCCGCGCAGTAGTACATTACCCTCAATATCAACTGTAACCGAGGGGACATTTTCCAAAACATCCGCCGCTGTACCCGATATGGTCGTTTGGTTTTGTTCAACAGAAATAATTTTTTTATCGATCAAATAGGTCATGGCCGGTTTTTCGGCTTCTACTTCAATCTTTTCCGTACTGTTTAGCGCCTCTTGCAAGGCAATGCTTCCAAGTTCAATTCTTCGCTTTTCCCGGTTAATGCGTAAATCATGCGCGGTATACGTTAGAAACCCCATATATTTAATTTGCAGATAATATACACCCGGGCGAATGCTTTTCAACAAAAAGCGACCGTCCGAATCCGTAACGGTCCCGGCAGCCTGCGTACTGTCTTTCTGGTTATATAAAATGACATAAGCATATTCAATGGGCTGCTGAATCGACGCATCCACAACAATTCCTGTAATGAGCCCTCCTCTTCCTCGAGGTTGAGCCTGTAATTGGGAAATGATTAATAACAATAATCCTAAATTGAGAAATAATTTAATTCTTTTCATACAACATTCCTTTGTAAATTTTGGTAAGCAATAAACCTTACAATTTACATACCAAAAAACGACAGTCTTTACCCATTAATAAATCACAAGAAATTTGCTTAGAATTACGACAAAATTGTCGTAGGTTTCCGACATTTTTCGTCAAAAAGGTTAATTGACTCAAACGCAATATTTGATTAACTTTATTAATTAGAAAACAAACAATAAAAAGAAAATCAGTATTCTGCGAAAGCGTATCAGGAGCAACAAATGGCCTTATCATTTTTTAATTTTTTTTCATCAGATATTGGAATCGACCTCGGCACGGCGAACACCCTTATTTATATTAAAGGCAAAGGCATCGTTGTAAATGAACCTTCAATAATTGCTCTGGAAGAAAATACCGATCATGTGGTAGCTGTTGGTGACGAAGCGCGGCAGATGTTGGGCCGCACGCATCAGGATATTGCCACTATTCGTCCTTTAAAAGATGGTGTGATTGCGGATTTTGAAGCAACTGAAATCATGATTCGTGAATTTATTAAAAAAGCGAATATTAACCGCATGATGATAGGAAAAATTGTGGTTTGCGTTCCATCTGGAATCACAGAAGTAGAAAAACGCGCTGTACGCGATTCGGCTGAACGGGCCGGCGCGCGGGAAGTGGAACTGATTGCAGAAGCCATGGCCTCTGCCATTGGTGTGGGGCTGGATATTGACGCTCCAGTGGGTAATATGATTGTGGATATTGGCGGTGGTACTTCCGAAATTGCCATTATTTCATTAAGTGGTATTGTAAACCACAGTTCCATTCGGGTTGGCGGCGACGAAATGAATCAGGCGATTATTCACTATTTCAAAAAGAATTTTAACCTGCTCATCGGAGAAAAAACTGCAGAAGATATCAAATGTACCGTGGGTTCCGCAGCTCCTTTAGACGAAGAAATTGAAACCGAAGTAAAAGGACGCGATTTGATCGATGGAATTCCTAAAACAATTACCATCACTTCAACAGAAATCCGGGAAGCATTAAACGACAGTATACAAACCATCGTGGAAGCCGTAAAACTTTCATTGGAACGAACACCTCCTGAATTGGCCTCCGACATTTTAGACCGAGGTATCATTTTAACCGGTGGTGGCGCCTTGCTCAAAAACTTAGATGTTCGTCTTCGAGAAGACACTTCAATGGCCATCCATGTGGCCGAAGACCCCTTAACCTGTGTCGCAAGAGGTTGTGGCATTGTTTTGGATGAACCGGAAAAATTCGATAAGGTTTTACTTAAACATCGTCGAAACAGTTAAAACAGCGTCCAAAGTGGCAACACTGCCTTTTTTAACTTACATTTTTAAGGATTTGGGAGAAGACCCTGAAACAGATTATTTTACGTTTTCGGGAATCAATCGTTTTAATCATATATCTCGTACTATCTGTAACATTCATGCTATCCAGTGACAGCACTATTGTCGAAGGTTTGCGGAGTACCAGTTTAAACACATTTGGCTTCATCCAACGAGCATTATCCGGCATCAACCAATATTTCGGATTGGTAGAAACAAACCACAAACTTCGTTTAGAGAACACCAAACTTGCCTACGAAAATTTTCAGCTACAAGATGCCCTACTGGAAAATATTAGGCTTCATAAACTCCTGAAATTTAAACAAACCAGCAATCTTCAATATACCACAGCTCGTATTATTGGCTTTAGCCCGCTTAATTTTGTAACCGGTTATACACTGGCCATATCGGATAACAATCCCGTCCAAAAAAATAGTGCGGTAATTACTTCAGAAGGACTGGTCGGGAAAATAATAAAAATATCATCCGGATTCGCCATCTGCCAGAACCTCCTGGATGCTAACAGTAAGGTGAGTGTACGAATACAGCGAAACCGTGAACTTGGTATTGTTAGTTGGGATGGTGCCAAACAGCTGTTACTTGAAAATATTCCAAACACCATAGAAGTTCGACAGGGAGATGTTCTATTTACCTCTGGAATGAGCCAAATATACCCCCGCAATATAAAGGTTGGTGTAGTCCTTTCGTTTCAAAAACGAGAAGATGAACTTTTTCAAACCATTCATGTAAAGCCAGCCGTCCCTTTTAATAAAATCGAAGAAGTATATATTTTACAACCCGGAGTTGTAGATGAAAAGTGAAACCAAATACTTTTTAATGATTTTATTTCTGTTCGGTATAGGCAGTCTACTGTTACAAAGCCTGGTTGTTCCCCTTATGGAAATCGGTCTCTCAAAACCAGATTTAGTTTTAGTGGTTGTTTTACTCATCGGTAAACGGTTTCGTTCTGTCCAGGGTAGTACGGCTGGTTTTATTCTTGGCCTTTTTCAGGATTCCCTGACCGGAATGCCCATTGGCATTACCGCTTTTCCCAAAGCAATCGCCGGGTATGCAGCGGGTAAGACAAAAGCCTTTCGTATGGAGGGTACCTTATATTATATCTGGTTTGTTTTTTTAATTTTATTACACGAAATGATAAGCTTTGCTTTTTTTCAATATAAGGCGGAATTACCCTATTCCCTATTACTCTACACGCGCGTGTTTCCAAATACTATTTATACAACTATAATGTTATTTATAGTTAATTTTTTCACTCAAAAATATTTTACAGAATAATATGCGTCTGCCCGATCAAAGAACGCTGGCCCGAAAACAAATTATCCTTTCCGGTTTAACATTGTTTTTCTTTTTGGTGTTATA
>JANTHG010000061.1 GCA_024762535.1 Calditrichaceae bacterium | reverse complement strand
AAACGACTTTTAAGGGATTATCCGTATTCACCGGAAGTGGCTTTAAGCGCTGCCCACCACTGGGCATAAATGGAGTCCAGCGCGGCATACGATTTCCGGATATTTTACGAAGGGCGTGCAATACGCCGCCCATTGCTTTATCGCCAAACAGCTTCTGCTTAAAGCTGAGCAAATTCAATCCAAAACGCATAAAGGCCGTAATGGTATCCATATTGCCGGCAATAATTCCTGCAATTTGTTTAGCCAGGCCGCTCACTTCGCTTTGCCGCAATGCTTTTATCAGTTTACCGGTATCAATGCCTACCGGGCAACTGAGCGCGCACAAGCCGTCTGTAGCACAGGTTTGATTGCCATAATAATCGTAATCTCTTCGCAGCTGCGCCAGACGATGCGGTTCTTCACCGGTGCGTTCCAGATGCTTGATTTCGCGATACACGACGATACGCTGCCTTGGCGAAAGGGTTAATTCGCGGGATACACAATTATTCTCACAGAATCCGCATTCAATACAGGCATCCACCAGTTCGTGCGCCATGGGCATGGGCTTTAAATATTTTAAATGCAATTTAGGATCATCGTTTAACAGTACACCGGGATTAAAAATAGCATCCGGATCCAAAATTTGTTTCACTTCCTGCATCACGTGGTAGATTTCGCTTCCCCATTCCCTTTCCACAAAGGGAGCCATATTACGCCCGGTGCCGTGTTCGGCTTTAAGAGATCCATGGTAGTCATCCAAAACCATAGAAACCACTTCATTCATAAATGATTCATAGCGTTCCGTCTCTTTTTCCGAACTAAAATTCTGGGTAATGATAAAATGCACATTACCATCTAAAGCATGTCCCCAAATAATGGCATCGCTGTATTGGTATTTTTTAAACAAAGATTGCAATTTAACCAGTGCAGAAGCCAAATGTATTTGAGGTACGGCAATATCTTCAATAATGACCGTGGTACCCTTTTGCCGGGCAGCAGAAACCGATGGAAACAAACCTTTACGTACTTCCCAGAGCCCATTGATTTCTTTAACTTTCCTGGTGAAAGTGAGTGGTTTTACCAAAGAAATATGTTTGAGCTTTCCTTTAATTTCATCTACTTGTTGTTGAAGCGTTTCTTCATTGTGAGCGCGGGTTTCTACCAGTAAAGCAGTTACATCGGGATTTAGCGTTTTAAGATATTCGGGCATTGCTGGGTCGTTTTCTACCGACTTTAAAGCAGCCCGGTCCATCAGTTCCGCTGTAGCCACCGGGCAATTCTGCAGAATCGGTATGGCATTACAGGCAGCGGCTATATCCGGAAAAAGGATTAAACTGGTTGCACGTAACGGCGGGTCATCCAATGCCTGAATGGAAATTTCCGAAATAAAACCCAGTGTGCCTTCCGAGCCGACCATTAAATGCATGAGCATGTCGATAGGGTCGTCAAAATCGATTAAGGCGTTTACGCTGTATCCGGTAGTATTTTTAATGCTGAATTTTTTAGCAATCCTTTCCTTAATTTCCGGCTTATTATTAACGTGATCGGCCAGCGCCTGTAACTTGGTGATCCGTTCTTTTTGGCTAGAAAGGAACTGTTTCCGGCTGTCTTCATCGCGTGTATCCAAAACCGTGCCGTCGTTTAAAACAATACGCAAGCCGGTTATGGTGTGGTAACTGTTCCAGCGAATGCCGCTGGCCATACCGGCCGCGTTATTAGCTACAATACCGCCAATGCTGGCATGATTGATAGAAGCAGGATCTGGCCCGATCTTTTTATTATATTTCGCCAAAACGCTATTCATTTTAGCGCCGGTTACAGAGGGCTGTGCCGTTATAACACTCTGATCGGAATTGATGGAATACGTTCGCCATTTGGAAGGGACCAACAGCATAAGGACAGAATCACTTACCGACTGGCCAGATAAACTGGTTCCTGCTGCCCGAACCGTTAAGGGAATATTTAGACGGTGA
The DNA here is from genome assembly GCA_024762535.1 of Calditrichaceae bacterium. Classification (GTDB taxonomy): domain Bacteria; phylum Calditrichota; class Calditrichia; order Calditrichales; family Calditrichaceae; genus JANTHG01. Next base: position 13,504 of record JANTHG010000061.1, on the reverse strand, counting down.
CAGTTGGTAATTACCTGAACCGCTTCTTCTTCGTTGTGTACTTTGATGACCAGTTTAGGTAACAATCTATAAAAGCTGGCGTCTGTGCCGAAGGCCAACAATCGTAAATCATCATGGATTAAACGGTCCCCTGGAATAACCGGTTTTAACCGTTGTGCTAATTCGTAGTATTTTCCGTTAAGCATAGTGCCTCAATTATTTGTAAATGGAAAAAGCAATTTAGGATGATTCCCTGTTAAATTCAAAAATAATGCTTTTTGAGTTGCATTTTCACTAAGTGAACGCTATAATGATTCTATTCACTCCCCATAGGCCATTTATTTGAAAGGAATTGATATGAAACGCTTTTATTTTTATGGGCTGTCACTTTCAATCCTGGCGCTGTTGTTTTCCTGTACCGATAACTTTACCACCAATCCCATTCCAACCCAAAACACAAACGAGCCTGTATTGGCCAAAGCAGCTACACAAATCGTAACCGGTTCCATGGATACCGGTGGGTATTATTTTATTCAAATACCGGATGACTGGAACGGTGATCTGGTAATGTATGCCCATGGCTATGTTTCTGCGGTTGAACCGCTCGCCATTCCGGAAGATCAACTCTACCTTTCGGATGGCTCGTATATACCGGATGTCATTACCGATATGGGTTACGCCTTTGCTACAACCAGTTATCGAGCAAATGGGATGGTGGTTCAGGATGCCATCATCGATTTAGTAGAGCTTAAATTTCTTTTTAAAGATCTCTTTTCAGATCCTGCTCATACGTATCTCGTAGGCGCTTCGGAAGGAGGGTTGATCACAACCAAATCTATTGAAACCAAACGCTGCTACAGCGGCGGACTGGCTGTTTGCGGACCGGTAGGTGATTTTATTCGTCAGGTAAATTATATGGGTGACTTCCGCGTTCTGTTCGATTACTTTTTCCCCAACATCTTACCGGGCAGTGCAATCGACATTCCGCAGGAGCTAATGGATAATTGGGAAACCGTTTACCAGCCAAAGGTGATAGAAGCCATTACGAACTATCCCCAAAAAACATTGGATTTATTGTTCACAGCCAATGCCCCGTTTGATCCAAATGATCCGGAAACCATAGGCGCCACTGTTCTGGGAGTGCTTTGGTACAATGTGTTTGCCAGTAACGACCTGACGCAACGCTGTGGCGGCAATCCTTTTGATAATTCCGACCGCTATTACCAAAGCTTAGGAAACGATCAGCATCTTAACAGCCATGTTAAGCGCTATTCCGCCAACCCCGAGGCCGTGTTGGCTGCCCAGACTCAATTTGCCACCAGTGGCGTTTTCAAAGAACCGTTGGTAACCATGCACACAAGCGGCGATCCCATTGTTCCCTTTTGGCATGAACGGCTGTACCGGCAAAAAGTGTTGGAAAATGGTAATCCCTATTTATTTAACCATATCCCTGTTGAACGTTACGGACACTGTCATTTTAACAAAGAGGAAGTGTTAAATGGCTTTAAATTACTGGTGGCAAAAGTACTGGCAAAGGAAGCATTAAGTATCCCTGTTCCTTTAAAAGAAAGTACCAATGTGTATGGAATACATTCGTATAGTAAATAAAGGAGGTTATATGCGCCATTCTAAAATGAGTTGGCTGCTTTTAGTATTCACCGCATTTTTATTGTATAATTGTGCAGGTTCCAGCCGCTTAGTCCAACAAGTACAAGAGACTGAATCCACCTATCAGGTTGCGCCTGATGAAGCCTTGGTGGTTTTTTTACGTCCGTCTTCCATTGGATATGCTGTTCAATCCGTCGTTTATGAAGTTACCAAAGAGGATGAAAAACTGATTGGCGTTGTGCCGGCTAAAAAGAAAATTGTTTATCACACAACACCCGGAAGACATCTCTTTATGGTAATCGGAGAAAATGCGGATTTTATGAAAGCCGATTTAAAAGGCGGTAATGTTTATTATGCGGTTGTAAATCCTCGGATGGGAATGTGGAAAGCGCGTTTTTCTTTGGGCGCTGTGCACTACAATATAGATTCAAACAAATTAAAGGATTGGAAAGAAAGTTGCACATTGGTTGAAAACAGTCCGGATGCTTTTAAATGGGCCAAAGCACATGCTAAAAATATCCATTATGACCGGGTGCGCTATTTAAAAAAATGGAATGAGAAAACAGAGGACAAAAAGCCTAAATTAAATCCGGAAGACGGGTTTAAATAAAATGAACGCTCTGGGGCTATGGAGGATAGTTTTACTTTCCCCCGCGCTAAAGCACGGGGCTATTCATATCACATAGACACTTAATTTCCATATGAATAGCCCCGACTTTTAAATCGGAGTCAAAAAATCCTTTTACCCTTTTTTGTAACTTTAGTGTCATTAAATAAAAACTTCATTATCGTATTTAAATAAAATTTAATGCGTCTATTCTAAAAAGGACAAAGACCCTAAAAGTGAGCATCTTCGCAGGATTGTTCCGGGACGTTCTATTTTCCCGGAACCATTTGCAAACCGGCACGTAAAAGTTGAATTATAATAAGAACATCAGTAAGTTCTACTTTTGAACACAAAACGGACAATGATGAAACGCTTAGTTACCATTCAGCTTATCGCAGGATATTTATTTGCAACGCTCATTTTGAGCCATGTGCATAATCATCCCCTATCGGAGCCGGAAAACGATACCTGTCCCGCTTTCATTATTGCGTCCGTTGTGAATAGCGATGATGTACCGACTAATCTGAACCAGGTTGAGGCACCTGCCTTTTCCGGCGCTGTTCTGCAAATCCTTCCCTCTGAATTACACTCCCAAATAACGCTTTTTCGTACATCCAACCGCGCGCCTCCTGTTTTGTGTTAACAATTAATTCCTGTATTTAGGGAAAACACATTATTTAACACAAAACAAATATTACGGAGGTAACCCTTATGCGTAACCGTACGTTCGCATCTATACTGGCCCTGATTCTGTTTATTACGGCCAATGGTTTCGGCCAATCCACGGTCGTTAGTAAAACCGATTCTCTGGTAAAAATAATCAGGGACATGCAAAATCGAATCAAACTTTTGGAAGAGAAGAACGAAACTTCCGAGCTGCAACAATTACTAAATCAGGCGGAAGCGGCTTCCAAAGAAGAAAAGCCAAATGAAGACACCAACAAGGCATTCAAAAGCGGTCAACGCTCTTTACAGGCCATTAATCCTGAAATCAGCGTTACCGGCGATATGTTTGGCCAGGCTGTGGTTAATACAAACGGATTTAATCCGGAAAATCGCTCCGGTGCTTACTTCCGCGTACTGGGACTGCATTTACAAAGCGCCCTGGATCCATTCAGCTTTACAAAGATAGCCGTGGAAATTCATCCGGAGGGTATCGAACTGGGCGAAGCTTACATGACCTGGAGCAATGTATTACCGAACCTTTCACTTACAGCCGGGAAGTTTCGCCAGCAATTCGGAATCGTAAATCGCTGGCATGCCCATTCGCTGGATCAGTTTGACTTCCCTCTTGCCATAACCACATTGCTGGGTGAAGACGGGCTGAATCAGACCGGTTTATCGCTCGACTGGTTTATGTCGCCGCTGTGGGCCGACGCCAATTCCCTGACTCTGCAAATTACAAACGGTCAAAGCGAACAATTATTTTCCGGTGAAGCGTTTAGTTTCCCTTCTGTGTTAGGTCATTTAAAGAGTTATTATGACTTAAACCCAAATACCTATTTTGAGCTGGGACTTACCGGAATGACAGGTTTGAATAATTTCCGCGGATTTGACGATAGCGGTTCGCTGGTGAAAGAACCAAATCGCAGCACCACTCTCGCCGGAGCCGATTTAACGCTGTTTTGGGAACCGTTAAACCGCGCTCATTACCATTCCTTTTTATGGCGAACCGAACTTTACTACGTAAATAAACAAACCATTACGAATGATTCCACCATAAAAGCTCTTGGCGGCTATTCGTATCTGGATTACAAACTCAACGAACGCTGGAATGCCGGTGTGCGTTTCGATTACACACAGCCCTTTGCAGTCAATAATTCCGATGCTTATATCTACCAGGTTGTGCCCTATGTAACCTGGTGGCAAAGCCACTGGATGCGCTTCCGGCTGCAGTACAATTACAAGAACGGCAGCGTTTTTTCCGAACCGGATCATATTGTTCGCTTACAACTGACCTGGGCAGCCGGACCGCATAAACATGACCGGTATTGATTACGAATTATGAATTATTAATTATGAATGGAGCATACAATGAAATTTTTCAAATATATTCTGGTGCTTATGCTGGTTGGTCTGCAATTTGTTTTGGCCGCCGGGAAACTCAATGTGGTTACGACTTTAAGCACGTACGCAGATATTGCCCAACGTATTGGCGGCGATAAAATAAATGTAAATTATATTGTTCCGGGCAATCAGGATGCCCATTTTGTCCGTCCCAAACCCAGTTATGCGGTTCTGTTAAATAAAGCAGACCTGTTTGTATCTACCGGACTCGATCTGGAACTCTGGGCGCCAACGTTGGTGGATATGTCTAAGAATCCGAATATTCGTTCCGGCCAACCGGGGTATGTGTCTGCCAGCGCGGGAATTGATTTATTGGAAAAACCTTCGGTGCTTTCGCGCAGTGAAGGAGGATTGCATATTTACGGAAATCCGCATCTCACCACCGGACCGCTAAATTTTAAAGTGATCGCCCAAAATATAGCCATTGGACTAAAAAAAATAGATCCTGCAAATGCCGGATTTTATGATGCTAATTTAAAACACTTTCAGGCAGAAATTGACAATCACATGTTCGGGAAAAAACTGGTACATTTAATGGGAGGCGCGCTATTAACCAAGTTAGCTCTAAAAGGGCAACTGATTGATTTTCTTTCCAGTAAATCCTTTAAAGGAAAAAAACTCATCGAATATCTTGGCGGCTGGCTAAAACAAGGTCTTCCTTTTCGTAATCGCCAAATCGTTTCCTATCATAAAAACTGGGTCTATTTCCAAAAAATATTCGGTATCAAAACCGTGGGGTATGTGGAACCCAAACCGGGCATCCCGCCGTCTCCCAAACATGTGGAAGAATTAGTACAAGAAATGAAAAAACATCGGGTTAAGGTGTTACTGGCAGCGAACTATTTTAGCGCTTCTAAAGTGAAAGAAATCTGCGCCAAGGTGGGCGCTACTCCGGTGATTGTACCCATGGGCGTGGAAAAAGACAATCCACAAACCAGCGATGTGTTTACACTGGTAGACACCTGGGTAAACGGATTAAAGAAAGCTTTTGAACAATCGGATAAAGTGCAATAATAATTGAATATTTAAATAGTAGGAAAAGGAAAGACTCAGGCACTATCTTGCATCTTGCGTCTTTCGTCTTGCGTCTTGTGTCTTCCCCTTCCTACTTTGCTACCATATTGAGGTAAACTATGAATATAAATATCTGGGACATTATGGCTCCGGCCTTTTTCGAATGCTTAATTCTTGTGGGTATCCACTCCTATTTAGGTATTCATGTCATTAAACGGAAGGTCATTTTTGTGGATTTGGCCCTTGCCCAGGTAGCGGCGCTGGGTACTACTGTGGGATTTTTATTCGGCATCCTTCCGGATTCCACGGGCGCATACTGGTTTTCACTCGGATTTGCTATTTTGGGCGCAGCAATTTTTTCCCTTTCACGCTTTCGTAATGAAAAAATTCCTCAGGAAGCTGTGATTGGCCTGGTGTACGCTGTGGTGGCTGCGGTTGCTATCCTCGTCATTGACAAAGCGCCGCACGGCGCCGAACATATCAAAGAACTGCTTACAGGCAGCATTCTTTGGGTTAAGTGGAAAACCATCGGTACGGCTGCCCTGGTATATTCCGGCGTAGGTATTTTCCATTTTATATTCAGAAAAAAATTCCTGCTCATTTCCAACAATCCGGAGCAAGCCTACCAACAGGGCATCAATGTGCGCTTTTGGGATTTCCTGTTTTATGTTTCCTTTGGAATTGTGATCACCCATTCTGTGGGTACGGCCGGTGTTTTACTGGTCTTCGTCTTCCTTGTGGTTCCGGCGATCACGTCCATTATGATTACGGATGTACTCTGGAAGCAACTGACCATTGGCTGGAGTATGGGGTTGATTGTTAGTGTAGTAGGATTGTATATTTCGTATGTAGCAGATCTTCCCAGCGGCCCGACCGTAGTGGCGTTGTACGGTGCAACGCTTTTGGGAGTAGCTCTCGTTTTAATGATTATGCGTGCAGAGAGCCGTAAAAATGCCCTGGGGAAAATCGCATTGGGCTTTGCTGTAACTCTGTTACTTATCGCGGGATTCCGATTCATGGGTGAACAGTTTAGTACGCACCATCACGATAAGGTTGAAGATACCGTTTTTCATCAACCGGAACAGCAAAAGAAAGCTGAAACCTCCCCAAATAACAATCTGTCCGAATTAGAAAGCGCTTACCATTCCGCTAACGATGATTTAAGTAAACTGGATATTGCCAAACAAATGGCAGAAATTCAGCCGAAAGCTGCTGTCGCCCATATGATTCAATTACTGGAACAAAGTGAATTCCCTTTTATTCGTGAAGAAATTATTCAGGCGCTCCAGTCTTATTCCGATCATACGTTTGGCTACGATAGCTCCAAAGATCAAACGGCCAATGCACAGGCACTGCAAAATATCAAACAATGGTTTCAGAATAAATTCCCTAAAAATTGAAACTTTTTTATTTTCTGAGCATATATAGTGGCTGAAAAAATACTACGGAAACGATTTTGATTATGAAAGGAAACACAATGCGCAAAACATCTCTTATTCTTTTAACAACTTTTTTGCTTTCTGTATCTGCCTTTGCCGATGAAGGCATGTGGATGCTCAGCCAACTTAAACAACTCGATCTTAATACAAAAGGACTTCAGATTAAGCCGGAAGATGTGTACAGTCCGGATCAAACCTCTCTCACCGACGCTATAGTCTGGCTGGGGGGGTGTTCCGCTTCCTTTGTTTCGGATCAGGGTTTACTGCTGACCAACCATCATTGTGCTTACAGTGCTTTGCAGCGCAATGCCTCTAAATCCGGCATCGATTACATAAAAAACGGCTTTCTGGCCCAAAACCGTTCCGAAGAACTTCCTGCGCTGGGTACCAATGCCTATGTTTTAGAAAAGATTGAAGATGTGAGCGATAAAATTTTGCTGAGTGTTAAAAACATCTCTGACCCGGTACAACGGGAAAAAATAGTTCAGGAAAAAATGGCGGCTATGGAAGATGAGATAGAAGGAAACCGCGAAGACGTTTCGGCCCGTGTGGCTTCGATGTTTAAAGGGCAGCAATACTGGTTGTTTGTGTATAAAAAATATCAGGATGTGCGTATCGTGTTTGCACCGCCCGCTTCCATCGGCAAATATGGCGGTGATATCGATAACTGGATGTGGCCGCGTCATACCGGGGATTTTACCTACATGCGCGTTTACATGGCGCCCGATGGTTCCGGTGCAAAATACAGTCCGGATAACGTACCACTTCATCCTAAAAACCACCTGCGAATCAGTCAAACACCGCTTCGGGAAGGTGATTTTAATTTTATTATCGGTTTTCCCGGTTCCACCACCCGTTGGCATAGTTCCTATTCCGTTGCATGGAGTTTGCAACACCGTTTCAAAGAACGGATAAGAGAATTTTCCGAAATATTACAATTAATGGATGATTTTGGCGAGAAAGATCCACAAGCTAAAATAAAATTGGCCGGTTTCCATGCCGGACTGGCTAATGCTATGAAAAATTATCAGGGTAATGTGGATGGCATGGAACGTACCGATTTTGTAAACCAAAAACGCGCTTTTGAAGCGGAACTGATGCGTTTCATCAATCAAAATCCGGAAACAAAAGGGAAATACGGTCATATTCTCACGGACATCGCAGAACAATACAAACATCTCGAGGCTACATACCAGCGGGATGCAGCTGTGGGCAATTTGGGATGGCTCGCTGGGAACATGTCTTCCCTGGCTTCTCAGATTTACAGTGTTGCCCGCGAACGGGAAAAGCCGGAGGCAGAGCGGGAACCCGGATTTTCGGAGCGAAAAGTCAAACAAGCCGCTGAGCGATTGCAATACCGTTTTTTAAGTTTCTATGAACCTTTTGATAAGGAGCTGTTTTTACGTGCCCTACAAAAAGCCAAATCCTTACCGAATGATCAGAAAATCTCTGCGCTGCAGCCGATTCTTTCTAAACAAAATTTAAAAGAATTTGTGGATGAAGCTTATGCCAAAACAAAACTCAAAGATCCAGCTGTGGCCAAAGAACTGTTTTTCAAGTCCACCAAGGAATTGAATGCATTGGATGATCCGTTCATTCAATTGGCTGCAAAATTGTACGATTTAAATCAACAAATTAAAGAAGAAAAAAAATCTTTTAACGCTCATATAAATGAATTGCGCCGGGCATATATAGATGCGTTATATGCCTGGAAGGGCGAAGGTTTGTATCCCGATGCCAACAGCACCATCCGCTTTACGTATGGTTACATCAAAGGGTATCAGCCGAAAGATGCCGTTTGGTACCGGCCTTTCACCACGTTAACTGGTGTTGTGGAAAAAAATACGGGACAAGAGCCTTTTGATATGCCGGCAAAGCTGGATACGCTGGAAACAACAAAGAGCTTTGGTCTCTGGGAAGACCCGCAATTACACGATGTACCTGTTGCCTTCCTGAACACCTGTGATATTACCGGTGGTAACAGCGGCAGCGCTGTAATGAATGCCAAAGGCGAGCTAATTGGACTGGCCTTTGACGGCAATTATGAAGCCATGACCGGAGACTGGCAATTTGACGATTCCATTCAGCGTACCATAGCGGTGGACATTCGTTATGTGTTGTTTTTAACAGATAAGTATGCCGGTGCGGACTACCTGCTTAAAGAAATGGGTTTGGGAAAGTAATTATAAAGACCTGTTTTTAAATCATTTTTAACATGAGCATTGCCACGGTTAGAGTATTCTCGCCGTGGCAATCTATTAATTGATTGCCCTCCTCAGCATAAACAACCACAAGCTCTTTCCTACTTTCTAACTTTATCCTGAATGGTGCGATTCCCTGTGGGTTTGCTTCGCTCCTGCGTATGCAGGATTTGAATGATGGCACTTCCTTGAGGGGTTTGCTTCGTCGCTGCGCTCCTCGCAATGACGCTATTTTATTGGCTTTATATCAACAATCGCCGGCTTAGGTTTATACTTACTTCTTGCATCTTGTTTCTTGCTTCTTGATACTTCCTCCTTCCTACTTTATTATTTCCTACTTCTTCCCTCCCTCACCCCCATTTCAGCTCACTTACTTTTGCCTTGTAAGATTCTATGTAGGCGTATGCTTCATCAACCGAAGCGGCCATAAAATAGAGGCTGCGATAGCTTTCTTTGGCAAACTGTTCAGAATACAGATGCTCAAAGTGAGCCAATACCGGATTATAAAACTGATTGATATTCAGAAAGAGAATCGGTTTTTGATGGTACCCCAATTGTTTGGCAGTCATCACCTCCAGAATTTCTTCCATGGTACCAAAGCCACCCGGTAACGCGATAAAAACATCCGCTTTTTCGGACAACAACGCTTTGCGTTCACGCATATCATTAGTAATAATGTATTCATCTATTCCCTGCCAGCCAATACCGGCTTCATGGATGCGTTTGGGAATAACACCGATAACACGCGCACCATTTTTTTTAGCCGCACGAGCGGTCGCGCCCATTAAACCAACAGTGGTTCCGCCGTAAACAAGCCCATCTTTTTCTTTTGCTATGCGTGTACCTAATTCCGCTGCTGTCTCGTAATAAACGGGTGCCAATCGGTCACTGGAAGAACAGAAGACACAGATATTTCGGTTCATTGATTTTCCTTTTTGGTAGTTAGTAGTAAGTATCAAGTTGCAAGTATTTATTAGTAAGAGACGTATTGGGATAAAATGCTATTCTTTAAGACCTGAATGGAGCGATTATTATTCGTCATCGCGAATCGCGACAGCGATGTGGCGATCTTTAGAGGGATTGCTTCGTCACTTCGTTCCTCGCAATGATGAGAAAAGGGCGTCATCACGAACGACCGAGGAGTGAAGTGATCCCCGGTGGGTTTGCTTCGCTCCTGCGTCGCTCGCAATGACGTTATTTATTGTGTTTATATTAACAATCGCTCGCCTAAGTAAGAATTAAATTTTCCATGATATACGTTAACGGACTTTCATTATTAGAAACGATTACGGGATAGCGTTTTTTTAGCTCGTGCGGCGCATTGGCTACTACAAATTTTTGACCGGCCCAGTCCAGTAAATCGTTGTCATTATAATCATTTCCCAAAGCAAGTGCATCCTTCGCGCCATACTGAAAGCGCTCGCAAATAAATTGAGCTGCCTGCCTTTTGGAAGCCTGTTTTGGAAGCAGCTCATACCAAACCGATTGGTTATCTAACGGCGAAGTAGCGCGGATAAGGTTTACGTTTTTCAAACCGGAACGCAGCCCATCAATCGAAGACGATTCCTCTGGAAAAATAAGCACAAACTGGCTGGCAGCAGTCAAGGAAGCGGAATTATACAGGGCCGAGGCATAAGGAGCATACAACTTCAATCGTCGTTTAAAATCCGCATTGTGCTGATTCGTATGCACATAGGAAAACCAGTGGTTATCGGGCAGCGCGGCATGCACCATAAAATCGACCTGCCGGGATATTAAAAATCCGGCTATTTTCTGAACATCATTTGCGGGAATTTCATAGCTTTGAATCAATGTTTTGGATCTCCAGTCAATAATCCCCACACCGGATGACAGGATAATATAATCCACCGGGAAATCGGGTTTAAGCACTTTTTGCAGGGAAAAATAGGAACGCCCGGTGGCAATAACGCGGATAATTTTTTGTCTGCCCAGGGCTTCAAGAGTCTGCATATCAGCTGAACTAACCGTTTGCCGGGTATTGAGTAAGGTGCCGTCTAAATCGCTAAATACTATTTTCATCAAACAACTCACGAAGCTTCTCTACCGGATGCGTTAGCGGTACAACCCATTACCGTTTCAGGGTGATTTTTTCAATACCCTTTAACTGCTTAAAATGGGCGCCCCGGGCAATATAATCATAAACCTGCCTGGCGTTCTGAACCCGTATGCCGCCAATTACATCCAAACCGTAATCAAACAAAACAGGGCTCATGGGTGTGGACGGCCCCAGCATTATTTTATACGCATGGGGCGCCAGGGATATAATGTGATGAAAACAATTATTGGTAATAATTTGAGCTGTTAGTACAAGTACTTCCACATCCGGTAAATAATTCGGCATTTCTTCGGAAGGCAGGTCGCCATCCTGCAGACGCCGTTCGAACACCCAGCACTGCTCAGCTATCTTCTGCAGACGATTTACAAAGGGGAAATGCCCGACAACAGCTACTTTTTTACCAGCCGAACGGGATTCAATTTCTGCATACGCGTCAGCCGATTGCATAGCAGGCGGAAGCGGTAAAACCGAGTTGAGTGCAGCCATGCCCAGCGAGGCTTCGAAGAGGCGTTCCGAGAGAAGTTTTTGAATCAGCATATGTACAGACAGCGTATCCAGATCAGCGATTTCTTCGATAAAATTTCGGTGTACATCCGCTTCGGTTAATGTGGAAGCCATTCCCCAGTGCGCCCCCTGAACCAGGGTCAGGTTGGCTCCTACCAGAATTTGCCCGCTGTCCGTTTCAATTCCTTTTACGGATTGAATAAGAGCGTGCTTTATGGAATTTATTTTAGAGGATGACAAAAAATACTCTTTTTTCAATTCCTAATTCCAAGTTTCCAATTCCTAATTTACTGCTATCCCAAAGCCCCGGGTTCCAACCGGCTTCTATTCAAATCAACTTACTTTGAATAGCGCTCGGCCAATCCCGTTTCTCTGTTAAACGATTCGATTGCTTTATCCCATTGGGATGCCACGGTAAAGCGTTCCGGCCAGTATTCTTCCGCATACCACTGGGCATTCAGCTCTTCAACGGTTTTACCCTGTTGTTCAATCCAAGTAAAATATTTCAGATTATGCACCCGTTTTCTATCCACATAGGTCAGCTCCAGCAGATGGTCATCTTTTTGTCCTTTCAGACAAACCGCGTCATCCAAACCGGCCTGTTCCAGGGAATACGCGCCACGTTCGGCATTCATTTCATCGAGGCGCGAGAGATACATATCTGCGGAGTCGGTAAATACCGTAAAAATGACATCGTTTTCATTCATTTCATAATATTTGGCCATTTTAACAGCGGATAGCATATTGGCAATGGAAGAAATACCGAGATAAGGTAATTTTTCTACTACGGCCTGGTTAATTCCTTTTGATTTCAGATACTCATGGCCGGCGGGTTCATTAAACAATCGTAACAGACGCATAGAATCTTCATCATCAATGGCGCTAATCATATCCGTATTTTTAACATTATGAATCCACGGCACATGTTTATCGCCAATCCCTTCGATACGATGTCCGCCAAACCCATTTTGCAATAAGGTAGGACACTGCAACGCTTCGGAAGCCAGCACTTTGATGCGCGGCTGAACGGAACGTAAATAGTCTCCTGCGGCAATGGTTCCTGCAGAGCCGGTTGCGCTCACATAGGCGCTTAAACGGGATTTTGAATCACGGATTTGGTTAAATAATTCTTCGATGGTGTAACCGGTGATTTCGTAATGCCAAACAGCATTCCCAAACTGATCAAACTGATTAAGAATAATATATTCGTCACTTTGAGCTTCCAACTCGTGGCATTTATCATAAATTTCCTTCACATTGCTTTCGCATCCGGGTGTGGCGAAAACTTCATCCGCCCGTTCACGCAGCCAGTCAAATCGTTCCTGGCTCATCTCTTCGGGTAAAATAGCAACGGAATGCACATCGAGCAGATTGGAATTAAACACACCGCCCCGGCAATAATTACCGGTAGAAGGCCATACCGCCTTATGATATTCGGGATTGAAACGCCCTGTTGTCAAATAAGGCGCCAGACACCCGTAGGTAGCGCCTACCTTATGAGCGCCTGTGGGAAAGAACTTCCCTACCAGGCCTACAATGCGCGATTTTACGCCGGTAAGCTCAGAGGGTAATTCCAAAAAATTAATATCCCCGATTCCACCGGATTGCGGATCATTTCGCCAATTGATGCGGAAAAGATTTAAAGGATGTGTTTCCTGCAAACCAACAGTTTTCATTTCGGCTATCAAACCCGCAGGAATAGTTTGCGGTTTTTTAAGCTGCTCAAAAGTAGGCAAAAGAATATTTTCGCGTTTACAGCGTTTAATCGTATTTTGCAAATAGGATTCGTTTTGAACGTCCCAGTTCCAGTCAAACATAGTCTGCTCCTTGTAAAATAATAAAGAAATTGAATATACAAAATTTAACGGAGGTAATAAATACTTTTTCCTAGTAAAATAACAGTAGAGCACAGCCATCCAAAACAATCAAGACAGCACATTATGGATAAGTGGTTGAAACTGATTCCCCTTAGAAAAGGGCACAAGGGGGAAAAGGACAAAATGCTGCA